>CP102404.1:600000-900000 GCA_024628785.1 Fusobacteria bacterium ZRK30 | reverse complement strand
CATTCAGGTCTTACATATGCACATCTCTTTGCAAATCTACATCCTTCTTCTGGATTTATCGGAGAAGTTATCTCTCCATGCAACTCAATCCTATCCATCTTATGCTTTAAGCTTGCTACTGGAATAGCAGAGAGTAAAGCTTTTGTATATGGATGTCTTGGATTTTTAAACAGTACAGCAGATGGTGCTTTCTCTACCAATTGACCCAAGTACATTACTGCAATATCATCTGAAAAATGTTTAACTACAGAAAGATCATGGGTAATAAACATAAAAGTTAATCCCAATTTTTGTTGTAAATCCTGCATAAGGTTTAAAACTTGGGCTTGGATAGACACATCTAATGCCGATACAGGTTCATCACAGACAATAAACTTTGGGTTTAATGACAGTGCACGAGCTATACCAATTCTTTGTCTTCTTCCTCCATCTAATTCATGGGGATATGTATTTAATAATCTTTGACTTAATCCTACTAAGTCCATTAATTCCTTTACTTTACTACTTAATTCTTTTTTATTACTAACCAATTTATGAATAATTAAGGGTTCTCCTATGATCTCACTTACAGTCATTCTAGGATTTAGAGAGGCAAATGGATCCTGGAATATTATCTGCATATCCTCTCTTAGTTTTCTCATTTGATTTTTATCAAATTCTCTTATACTCTGACCTTCGAAAAATATCTCCCCATCTGTAGCTTCTAATAACCTGAGAATTACCCTTCCAGTTGTAGATTTACCACAACCAGATTCGCCTACTATTCCCAGAGTTTTTCCTTTTTCTATAGAAAAATTTACTCCATCTACTGCATGCAGCATCCCTTTAGGAGTTTTAAAATGTTTTTTTAAATTTCTTACTTCTAATATTTTATCTGCCACCTTTATTCCTCCCTATATCCATTCTTGTTTAATGTCTTCTTCAAACATCAGACACTTAATTCTGTGTCCATCAATACTTGTATGTTTAGGTACTCTGCTAGAACAAATATTTTTTGCCTTATCACATCTAGGATGAAATGGACATCCAGAAGGTAAATTTGTCGGATCTGGCATACTTCCCTTGATTGGGCTAAGCCTAGTAACATCACTGTCTAAATTTGGTATAGAACCAAACAATCCCATTGTATATGGATGTTTTGTAGATTCAAATATGTCCTCTATCTTTCCATATTCTATAATTTCTCCTCCATACATTATTGCTACTTTATCACAAACTTGAGCTACTACACCTAGATCATGTGTTATCATAAGCATAGCTGTTTTAAATTTCTCTTTCAAGTTATTCATCAGATCTAAAACCTGGGCTTGTATAGTAACATCTAAGGCTGTTGTAGGTTCATCTGCAATGAGTAATTTAGGATTACATGCAAGAGCTATGGCAATTACCACCCTTTGTTTCATTCCACCAGAAAATTGGTGGGGATAATCATTATATCTTGCTCCTGGAATACCTACCAACTCCAGCATCTCTTTAGCTTTATCAACTGCTGTTTCAATATTTATATCCTGATGAATTAAGATTACTTCTGAGATTTGTTCCCCAACACTCAACACTGGATTTAACGAAGTCATTGGATCTTGAAATATCATAGATATCTTATTTCCTCTTATTCCTCTCATATCATCTTCAGAAAGTGACAATAAATCCCTTCCTTCAAATTCAACATTTCCACCCATTATTTCTCCTGGAGGATTTGGGATCAATCTCATTATTCCTAAAGCTGTAGTTGTTTTTCCGGCCCCGGTTTCTCCTACCAGACCTAATGTTTCTCCCTCTTTTAAATCTAAATTGATACCATTTACTGCTTTTACTACTCCGTCTTCAGTTTTATATTGAATACTAAGATCTTTTATATTTAATAATTTATCACTCATAAAGTGTATCTCCTTTTTTATTTAATTATGATTTTAATCTTGGATCTAATGCGTCTCTAAGCCCGTCTCCAACTAAGTTTAAAGCTAAGATAGTAATTACTATTGCTATACCCGGAATAGTCGTTACATGAGGTGCATATCTAAGGTATTGTCTACCTCCAGAAAGCATTGCTCCCCACTCTGGTGCAGGTGGTTGAATACCTAACCCTATAAAACTAAGTCCGGCTGTAGAAAGTATTGCCCCTGCTACTCCCAATGTTCCTTGAACAATTACTGGAGCAAGTGCATTTGGTATGATATGTTTAAATATAATTCTAAAATCATCTGCCCCAATAGCTTTGGCAGCTTCTACAAATTCCTGATCTCTTATTGAAATTACAGATGCTCTTACAATTCTTGCGTATCCCGGTACTGAAGATATACTGATTGCAAGCATAAGATTAAATAAGTTTGGTCCAAGTGCTGAAACGATTGCAATAGCCAATAAGATACTAGGTACCGCAAGGAAAACATCCATGATTCTCATAATAACGTTATCTAACTTACCGCCATAATAACCAGCTATGGCTCCTAATGTTCCACCGAGAACTATGGAAATTCCAACAGCTAAAATTCCGACTTGAAGTGATACACGGGCACCGTGAATAAGTCTGGCAAACATGTCTCTACCATATTCATCAGTCCCAAAAATATGTGCTCCACTTGGGCTCTGTAATCTATCCTTTAAATTTTGCTTGATTGCTACACTGTCATATGGCGCAATAACATCAGCAAAAACAGCCAATAATATTATCACTGCTAAAATTGCAAGACCCGCCATAGCCATATTATTTTTTTTCAGTCTTCTCCATACTTCAGCCATCTGACTTCTCTTTTTATTTACAGTTTCAACAGAAGAATTTTTCTCTATATTTTCACTGCTTAGTACTTCTGACATAATTAAATCCTCCTTTTATTTATATTGAGATTTTACCCTAGGGTCTACAAATCCATATAAGATATCTACAAATAGATTTACTATCGAAAACGTTGTAGCAAGGAATAAAACCGCTGCTAGTACAACTGGTGTATCCTTACTTCTAATAGCTTCTACCATCATTCTTCCCACTCCAGGCCAAGAATAAACAGTTTCTGTAAGTACAGCTCCACCTAATAAGTATCCGAATTGTAACCCTACAACTGTGATTACCGGGATTAATGCATTTTTAAGAGCATGTTTGTTGATAACTTTTTTCTCTGTAACACCCTTAGCTCTAGCTGTTCTAATATAATCCTGCCTGATTACCTCTAACATAGATGATCTGGTCATACGGGTAATTATTGCTGCTGCTCCTGTTCCCAATGTAATAGATGGAAGGATCAAACTACTCCAGCCTCCAAATCCACCTGATGGAAGCCACCCCAGTCCCACTGAGAAAAATAAAATTAACATAAGCCCTAACCAGAAGTTCGGCATGGCTACACCTAAAAGAGCTGCGATCATACTAACACTATCCATTATAGAATATTGCTTTGTGGCTGATATAATCCCTACTGGTATACCAATTAATATGGCTATTATTACACCAATTATTGCCAGAATCAACGTATTTGGAAATCTTTGGAATATCTCTCCAAATACCTCTCTACCACTTGTATACGATCTCCCAAAATCTCCCTGTACTGCATTTAGAACAAATCTTCCATACTGCATTATGAATGGGTCATTCAATCCCATTTCCTCTCTGAGTGCTAACACCTGTGCTTTAGGAGCACTTTCTCCTAAGATAAGTTGTGCCGGATCTCCAGGCGTAAATGACATTATTGAAAATACTAAAAATGATACACCTAATAAAACAGGTATCAATAATAATAATCTTTTAAATATATACTTATGCATGTTCCCTCCCTGATTTTTATATTTATTTCTTAAAAAAATTACCCTCTAAAATTAACTATTTCAGAGGGCAATTAAGATTATTTTTGTTGATCAAAATACACTCCGTAGATCTTATGATGTCCTGCTGGATTTAATTTAAATCCTTTTACATCTTTATTGATACCAGCATTCATTGTTTGGTAATATAATGGATCTACCGGTAAGTCTTCCATGATTTGCTTTTGAATTTTAGCGTATAGCTCTAATCTTTCCTTTGGATTTGTAGATGATTTAGCTTCATCTAACCATTTGTCTACATCTTTGTTTGCGTAGAAAGATCTGTTTCCAGCTCCACCGATATTTGCACTGTTAAATAAGGCGTTTAATCCATAGTCAGCATCTCCTGTAGTAGTTACCCAACCTAGGATAAACATCTCATGATCTCCTCTTGCTGTTCCATCTAAATAAGCTCCCCATTCTACTGGTTCTACTGCCATTTCTATTCCTACTTGCTTTAATTGATCCTGTACAATAGTTGCAATTTGTAATCTTACTGGGTTATCGTTTGTCCAGATTGTAGTTTTAAAACCATTTGGATATCCTGCTTCAGCCAATAATTCCTTAGCTAATTCTGGATTATATTCATATGATTTTGCATCTTTATCATAACCAAATACTTTTGGTCCAATAGGTGAATTTGCTTTTGATCCAGCACCATCTAATACTACATCGATGATGATATCTACATCTATTGCATGCCCAATAGCTTGTCTAACTAATTTATTATCAAATGGTGCTTTTTCGAAGTTAAACCCGATATATGCCATAGATAATGATTCTTCTTCTATCAAGTCTAAATTTTCATTACCTTTAACTTGATTTTTATCGATAGGTTCAATATCATAAGCGATATCTACTTCACCAGTTTCTAAACTGATAGTTCTGTTTGTACCTTCAGTTATATTTCTAAAGATTACATTTTTAACTTTAGGAGCTCCTAAGAAGTAATCTTCATTTGCTTTTAATACAATTTTATCTCCAGAATCCCATTTTACAAATGCGTATGGTCCTGTTCCTACTGGATGTTGTCCATAGTCATCTCCAGCTTCAGTGACAGCTTTCTCATTTAAGATAGAAGATGCTGTATGTGCTAAATGGTGTAATAATGGTCCAAATGGCTCTTTTGTAATGATCTTAACTGTATAATCATCTATAACTTCAACCTTGTCCACAGCTTCTATAATATGATGAACTGTTGGTGAAGCTAGCATTCCTTCAATTGTGAATTTAACGTCTGATGCTTTTAATTCCTCTCCATTGTGGAATTTTGCTCCCTTTCTTAAATGGAAGATAGTTGTTTTAGGATCTGGCTGATCCCATGATTCAGCTAATGCAGGTACAATATTCATATCTCCATCAGTTGATACTAAACCATTATAAATTTGTGCTGATACTCTAGATGATGGTTGGTCATTTGATGCATGCGGATCCAATGATTTAGCGTCAGCCCCTTGAGCTACCACCACAGTATCTTTTATCTTAGTTTCTTTTTCCCCGCCACCACAGGCTGTTAATGTTAATAAGACAACCAATGATGAAATTAATAATAAAACTTTTTTCATATTTTCCTCCCTATTTCCTCTTATTTTTTTAAGCTCTTTCTAAGATAATATTACTCTAATTCCTCTAATTTGTCAACAAAAAAACAAAATAAGTGTTTCATTTCCTTACTTTTTTGTATAATTACCGAATTTTTGTAACGAACTAAGAGTATATACTAAAAAAATAACACTCGTAATCCATCAACATTTAAAATTAAATATTTGTTGAACAGATCATATTTTAAAAATAAATATTATTTTTCTAAAAAAAACTTTTTATAATTAAAGTTTACCTCTAAATAAATTAAATTCAAAATTTATTTTAATTTACTATTTCATTTCTTAGAGTTTTATAAGGAATTCTGTATTCCATCTTTATATTATTTTTTCCTGAAATTACATTTAGTTTATGTATAACTATATTTTCTCTTTGTTCTAAGAGGAAAAAAAAAAAAAATCTGTATAAATAATTATTAAGGTTTCAAAATTATACTGCGATCTGAATAGAATAAATGAAAAAATCAAGGTTCTTATATCTCTGATTTTAAGGAGAGTTCTTATGAAATTAAAAAAAATACAAATAAACACCACATATGTTTTCCTAATTTTATTAGTTGGAGTATTGCTGGATATTTACTATGAGACTAATACCCTATACCATGAAGAGCTCCAAAGAATAGATAAAAACCTTTATAAAACTGCAAAAAATATGCCTTTTTATATAGGAGATAACTACAATTTCCATGGAATGAACAATAAGTCATATAGTGAAGATGAAATTTTAAAAAATTCACAAAAACTTATAGAGATCGCTCATATAAACGAAGTTGACTATCTATATACTATTATAATTGAAGATAATATGCCTACATATACTTCTATTGGTGGATCCAGCAAAGAATACCTTGAATATTTTAAAAATAAAGATCTCTCTCAATTTTATTGGTTTACTTTCGAAGACGTTGAGGATGATTCAATCGAAGAAACTGTCGATATGTTTAACAACCAGGATATCATATATATCAACAGCTCTGATAACCTTGGTAAATATAGATCAATATATCTTATATCAACAGCTGAGGATGGCAGAAAATATATATCTGGTGCTGATATGACAATAACTAATTTAAACAAAATCATCTTTAAAAAGATTTCTTACCAAATATTGCATACATTGCTGATGTTATTAATATTATTATTATTTATATTAATAATATCTAAAAATATGAAGGAGCAGAAAAAAATTCGGGAAAACTTTCTTAAAAATATCAGTTATGATAGCCTCACCGGAGTTCTAAAAAGAGAAAAAGGGATAGAGAGGATGAATCAAATCATAAATGACCTACCACTTGAAGATAAAAAAATGTTTGTGGGATTATTTGACATCATGGACATGACCTATATAAATGAAGAATTTGGGACAAAAGTAGGTGATGATATGATAAAAAAACTTGCTGACGTATTAAAAATGGCCTTTAGAGAAACAGATGAAATAATAAGGCTCAATGGAGATCAATTCTTGGTTGCTGTCAAAGAACCCCTATCTGGTGGAACAATAGAACAATTAGAAGAAAGGTTTGAGTTATTTTTAAAGAAATATGATTTTATGAAAAAAAGAGAGTTACATATGACCGTTCGTAAAGTCTTTTTAAAATGGGATCGTGAAACTAACCTAAACCCTATGTTGAGAGTTTTATTTGAAAAATTGAGGTTTATAAAGGGAAATAGTGAAAAAGAGGTTGCTTTGATGGAATTAGATATTCAAAGAGGTCTTCATAGCAATGAATTTGAAGTTTATTACCAGCCTAAAATAGATGTTTTAGATAAAACCATTGAATTTGAAGCACTTATGAGATGGAATCATAAGGAAAAAGGAATGATTTCTCCTATAAATTTCATACCTATAGCCGAGAGATCCTCCCTGATAATCTCCCTTACTGAGTTTTTAATAAAACAAGTAAAAAAAGATATTCAGTTTTTAAAAACAAAGGTGTCACTGAATATATCTCCTGTTCATTTCAATAGAGAATTCTTCCTGGAAGAGATGCTCGAAAAATATGATAACCTGGATGGATTAGAATTTGAGTTAACAGAAGATAACTTTATAAAGGAAATCGATAATTCTATAAAAAAAATTGAAACTTTAAAAGATAGGGGAGTAAATTTTCTTATCGATGATTTCGGAACTGGGTATTCGTCTTTATCCTCCCTGGCCAAATTGCCTGTAACAACTCTGAAAATTGATCGATCTTTTGTAGTAAATATGTTTAAAACTCATAGGGATCTGAATGTTATAAAGACAATAATCCAGCTGGGTAAAAATTTAAACCTAAAAATTGTAGCCGAAGGGGTAGAAGAACTAAAAGAAATCAATTTTTTAATGGATTTAGGGGTCTCTACTTTTCAAGGATACTATTTAGGCAAACCTGAAAAATTTGAAATTGTTTTAGATAAATTAGAAAATGAGATTTATCTGATGAAATTAAAAAAATTAAATACTAAATTTAATAAACATATGGAGGTAAATTTATGAAAGGAATTGTATTAGCAGGTGGATCTGGGACAAGGCTCTACCCTATAACTAAAGCAATCAGTAAACAAATAAATCCCATATATGATAAACCTATGATCTACTACCCTCTTTCTATGCTTATGTTAGCAGGAATTAGAGAAGTGTTAATAATTTCTACACCTCGTGATATAGGTGTTTTTGAGGAATTATTAGGAAGTGGATCTGATTATGGAATCCAGTTGGAGTATGCCATACAAGAGTCTCCAAATGGTTTAGCCGAAGCTTTTATAATAGGAGAGGAATTTCTTGGGGATAGCCCGTGTGCTCTTGTATTAGGAGATAATGTGTTTTACGGTCATGGATTAACTGGTAAGCTCAAAGGTGCTTTTGAAAAAAGAAAGGGAGCCACAATCTTCGGATACCCAGTTAATAATCCAGAAGACTTTGGTGTTGTTGAGTTCAACGAAAATGGAGAAGCTATATCTTTAGAAGAAAAACCAAAAAAACCTAAATCAAATTTTGCTATACCGGGGCTATATTTTTACGACAATACAGTCATAGAAAAAGCTAAAAAAGTTAAACCTTCTCCTCGTGGAGAATTAGAAATAACATCCTTAAATCAAATCTATTTAGATGAAGGGAACTTAAGCGTAATCAACTTAGGCCGTGGTATGGCATGGCTGGATACAGGAACTCAGGAAGGCTTATTAGATGCAGCTAACTTTGTTTCTACAGTCCAGAAGAGACAGGGGATTATGGTTAGCTGCTTAGAAGAGATAGCATATTTAAAGGGATGGATAGATAAAGAAAAGGTAGTAGAGTTAGCAAAGCCATTGTTGAAGTCAAATTATGGCAGATATTTAATGAATTTGATAAAGTAGGAGGATCTATGAATAAATTTAAAAAAATAAAAACAGGAATAGATGAACTTATAATCATTGAACCAACCATATTTGGAGATGATAGAGGTTTTTTTTTAGAAAGTTATTCTAAAAGGGATTTCGAAGCTCTGGGTATAAGTGATGAATTTGTACAATATAACCACTCTAAATCTAAAAAAGGAGTTCTTCGGGGGTTACATTTTCAAACCAAAAATCCCCAAGGTAAATTGGTAAGGGTAATTTCTGGAGCTGTTTTAGACGTAGGTGTAGATCTCCGTCATGGGAGTAAAACTTTCGGCCAGTGGTATAAGGTTCTCTTGAGTGCAGAAAATAAAAAGATGTACTATATCCCTAAAGGATTCGCACATGGATTTTTAACTTTAGAGGATGACACCGAATTTCAATATAAATGTACAGACTATTACACTCCTGAATTTGATTCAGGAATACTTTGGAACGATGAAGATATCAATATTAACTGGGATTTTGAAAAATATAACATAGATGAAAGCGAGTTGTTACTTTCAGAGAAAGATAAGGTACAACAATCATTGAAAGAATTTTTAAATAAAGGAGTTAAGTTATGATATTAATTACAGGAGCTAATGGACAATTAGGCCAGGATTTTCAAAAACTATTTACTGATCTGAACATTGATTATATTGCAACTGATCACAAAGAACTTGATATTACCAATAAAATTGATCTTGAAGCGTTTATTAAAAATAAAAATTTTACCCATATTATTAATTGTGCTGCTTATAATAATGTAGACAAAGCTGAGGTAGAAAAAGAACTATGTTATCAATTGAATACAATTGCACCGAATATATTAGCTGAAATAGCCAACAAAATAGATGCGGTTTATGTCACTTA
This sequence comes from Fusobacteria bacterium ZRK30, assembly GCA_024628785.1. Lineage (NCBI taxonomy): Bacteria > Fusobacteriati > Fusobacteriota > Fusobacteria bacterium ZRK30. The sequence goes on along the minus strand of CP102404.1, from coordinate 890,395 downwards.
TTCCAGTGATTTTGTTTTCGGAGAAAACAAAAATATTCCCTATATCGAAACCGATGAAGTTTCTCCATTATCCATCTATGGGAAAACCAAAGCTCAGGGGGAAAAACTGGTATCAATTACACACAATAAATCTTATATTATAAGAACTTCCTGGGTTTTTGGTATGGGAAACAATAACTTCAATAAGCAAGTTATTAACTGGTCAAAAAATAATGAAAAATTGAGTATTGTAGACGATCAAATATCTTCTCCTACATATTCTTACGATCTGGCACTATTTTCATGGGAATTAATCCAAACTAATAAATACGGATTATATCATATAACAAATAGTGGTGAAGCAAGTAAATTTGACCAAGCTAAGTATATCTTAAATTCTATTGGATGGAAAGGGACACTTGAACGGGCTAAAACAAGTGATTTTAATTTAGCAGCTAAAAGGTCTAAATATTCAAAACTTTCAAACGAAAAAGTTGAAAAAATATTAGGAATAAAAATGCCTGCCTGGCAAGACGGAATAGATAGATTTTTAAAGGAATTTAATCATTAATAAAAAAAAGACCTAGTAAAATATTTTACTAGGTCTTTAAATTTAGGTTAATATAGATTAAATGTTTAACCATTTTCCACTGAACTCTCTAAAATATCTTCTAAAATATGAATTTGTCCCATTTGAATTTTTTTTAACAAGTTTTTTAAAACTTCATTGTATTCAATTAAATTATGAGATTCTATGGTTAATTTATTTTTATCCATTTCTATCTTTATCAACTCTTCAATTAATTTTACTTCTTTTAAATTTATTTTTACCTTTACTGTATATTCCATCTTATTCACCAGATCCTTTTAAAACAGCATATACAGTTTTAAATAATATCCAGAGATCAAGAAGACTATTTCTTTTTTCAATATATTCAAAATCGTATTTAATCTGTTCTTCAAAATTTAATTTGCCATCTAATCTTTCTCTGATCTGAGTAATACCAGTAATACCAGGTTTTACTTTTACTACTCTCCCACACTCTTCGTAGCTGTACTTTCCGACTTCATGATCTATAGCTGGCCTAGGTCCTACCAAACTCATCTCCCCTCTGAATACATTATAAAATTGCGGCATCTCATCAATGGAGGTTTTCCTTAAAAATTTACCTACTTTTGTTATTCTGGGATCATTTTTCATCTTAAATATTTTTCCCTTTATTTCAGCCTTATCTTCTAACTGTACCTTTAGCTCTTCAGCATTTAAAACCATCGATCTGAGTTTATAAATATAAAATGGTTTTCCTCCCTTTCCAACACGGACTTGTTTGAAAAAAATCGGTCCTCCATCCTCTAGTTTTATAGCCAGCCCTGCCAAGATGACTATTGGTGCAGATAAAGCTAAACCTACAGTGGTTCCGGCTAAATCTATAATTCTTTTATTAAAAAAGTATAATCCATCATTTAAAATTTCTTTATTTTTATACTCTTCCAAATATTTTATATCCAGTTCTGGTGGTTTTCTCTGTACATAAAAATCCATGTCTAGAAAATCATCTAATTTTCTGAATTTAAACAAGTTATATAACTGTGGTGAAATCCTTAAAATTTTCAGTTCTTTCCCTAACATAGTCATTTCCTGGTTCATTCTCAAAAGGTAGCCTAGAGCTGCTGAGTCTAAAAATATTACCCTTAAAAAATCTATCTCAACTTTTTGGATTTCATCCCCATATATAAGATTATGCAATCTTTTTTTATATTTATTCAGATGATAAACCTGTATTTTATTTTTTAGCTTCAGCTGTAAAACCCTTTTTTCAGGAATTTTTAAGTCCTCAACTATAGGTGAACTAAAGATTCTACGATTGTAAATAATTCCATTGAATTCTTGTTCAGAACTTCTCCATAGTTCATGGACAACCTCTGCTACCAGCGCTATAAAATTTCTAGAATATCTCTTATAGAGGTGAGTTGGTTCCTGCATCAGTCTATAAAACCATTCCAAACCATTTTTCTGCATCCATAATGGAGCTCTATTGACCGTTCCAGCCAAGAATTTAATAGTAGCTCCTACACCTATCACGGCTTTTACTCCTATCTCTTCCAGCTGATGTCTGTTCATTCTGGTCCATTTTTCTGCTTTACTTCCCAGGGATAAAAATAATATTTTAGGTTTTACTTCTGCTATTTTTTCTAAAATTTCTTCATTTTCCATGGCTAAAAGAGGTTTTACTTCAGGTGAAAAATTCCCTGTTTTTAATTTTGGATAGTCTCTTTTAAGATTTTTTATCGCTATTTCATTCTCTTTTATAGTCCCCCCTAGAAAAAATAGTGGTACTTCATTTTTTTCAGCTTCTTTTATAAGTAACGGTGTAAGATCAGAGCCTGTAACTCTTTCTTTTAGAGGCTTTCCAAATAGTTTAGAAACCCAGATGATAGGCATCCCGTCAGCAGTAACTATATTAGACGATTTTATTATATATCTCAGTTCTTCATCCCTCTTGGCTCTGTCAATAAAATCCATATTTACAGTGACTATCTGCCAAAGTATTTTATTATCTTTTTTTACATGTTCCATTATCTTTGCAGCTAATTCAGGCGTACTGTAATTATTAAATAAATAACCAAATACAGAAACTACACTATTATTCATCATAAAACACCTACCTCGATAATTATTGTCTGAACTTTTGCAATATTTTAGATGCTTTTAAAATCAATGAATTAACTATAAAAAATATCATTTAATTTCAGCAAATTTTTTGTCCACTGCAAAATACCAGCTATTCATGGAATTAGTATTTACTTGTCTTTTTTTATTATTCTAGCTGGAATTCCAACAGCTATACAATTATTTGGTATATCTTTTAAAACTACAGCATTAGCACCGATATCAACATTATCTCCTATTACAATACCGCCTAAAATTTTTGCCCCAGTACCCATATTCACATTATTTCCTATTACTGGAGCTTCAATCCTATCAATTCGTGCAGTTCCTATTGTCACTCCATTTCTTATGATACAATTATTTCCAAATTGAGTATACCCACTTACCACTATTCCTCCATTATGGTGAATTTGAAAATTATCTCCTAAGATGACTTCGCATGGGAGCTCAATTCCACATTTTTTTATATTAAAATAAAGGAGTTTATAGATGAAAGAAAAAGGTTTTCTGATAAATTTATTTTTGATACTGTATCTCCAACGTCCGAAACGATAGACTACCATAGCAGAAAATCCAACATTAAAAAACTCTCTATTGTGATTCATATAATCTTTTTTTATATTTTCAAACATAACTTTCACCTACTTCCATGGTTTAGGAGGTGATATTTTCCCCCCTTTAGTGTTATTCCACGCTTCAGAAATTGTTTCTACATGATTCCATAAATAATCTTTCTTTGCCTGATCTGAAGATTTAAGGATCCTTAATTTACTCCAGCTGGATTCTACAAATTTTGAACAGTAAGCTATAAAAGATCCGTGATGTTTTTTATAGTATATATACTGACTCTGCAGTCTCCAAAGAGTTAACTGGTTTCCTGATTTAGCTACTCTTTTTAGATCCAGAGATTTAGCAGATTCTCCTCCTATATGAATTACCTCTATTTGAGGCCAGTAATAGATCCTATAGCCCGCATTTTTAATTCTTTTAGCCAGATCTACCTCTTCATAATAGAGAAAGAAAGCATCGTCAAATAACCCAACTTCCTTTAACACTTTATTTCTTATGATATTAAATGCTCCTGGCCCCCAGTCACACTCCCTTTCTAAATCAGGCGACTCATAGAGGTAGTCACCCCGGCCAAATATTTTAGAAGTGGGATATTTATTCTCTAAACCACTTAATTTAAAAAAGTCATTAAAAATGCTGGGGAAAGATCTTTTAGAAGGCTGAAATACCCGATCACGCCCTATTAATTTACCTACTCCTATTCCAACATCAGGATTATTTAACATCAATTCATATGATTTTAACAATGACTTTTCTTCAAAAAAAGCATCAGAATTTAATAAAATTACAAATTCTCCCTTTGCAACTCTCATTCCCACATTATTTCCTTCACCAAAACCTAAATTGATCTCTGAAAAATAAAGCTCTAAATCTGAATATTGTTCTTTCAACATAAGATCACTGCCATCATGTGAACCATTTTCTACAATAATTATCTCGGTTTTTGCCATGGGATATTTATTTTTTAAACTTTCTATCTCTTTTTTCAGACTTTCAATACACTCAATAAGTAAATCTTTTGTATTAAATGAAACTATAATAATTGAAATATCCATAAGTACCTCCTAATCTCTCTTAGTTCTTTTCCAATTTGTATTTTTTTTACTATTTTTAAAGATCAGGGGAAGTTTTATTATCTTCCAAAATACATAGGAAGGAACCCCTATAAGAGATATAAAATCCGTTCTGTCACCAAATTTTTTCACTGCTATAATGACATAAATTCCTATGAGTAAAAAACCATAGACAGAAAATAAAATAAAAAATGGTGAGCCTGATAAGAGCAGCAATAAAAGAATTACTACTATATAAGCCATAGGCAGAGTAATCAGTTCCAATATTGGCTCTACAAAATTAACTTTCCCTTTTAAAAATTTAACAATTAACTTTGGAAGATAAGTCTTAATTATCAATAACCTTCCTCCTTCCCATCTTGCTCTTTGAGTGGCTGTCCCCTCTTTAGATATAGGGAAATCAGCATATAATTTAGCCTCTTTAATATAATGAACTTTTTTATTTTTATCTATTAATTTCAAATGATATTCAACATCTTCTACTATAGAGTAAGCTCTATATGGTATTTCAGTGATTACTTTTTTACTCACAGCAAATCCATTTCCAAATAGACCTACAGATGCACCTAATTTTTCCCTGGCATAGGGTCTGATCCCATGAAATACTAAAAGTGCTAAATTCATCAATTTATTTTTGGTATTAACCCTGTTCTTTACAAAATACCCTCCCTGCATCACTTCAAACCCTTTTCTATATCCATCAAAGATTGAAAGAAAATAACTTTCTTCCACCACACTGTCAGCATCCACAATAAGATAGAGGTCGTAATCAAAATCTTTTAATTTATCAAATACATATTCCAGGGCATATCCCTTACCTTTTTTCTTAGCATCCTTCCTTACTATTACATCTGCTCCACATTTCGATGCAAGACCAGCAGTACTATCTGTGCAGTTATCAGCAATAACATAAAATTTAACCGTATTATCCCCCTTAGAAGCTCTCTGAAGGGAGTTTAAACATTTTTCTATATAGAGTTCCTCATTATGTGCAGGAATCAATACAGCCAATTTAAAAGATTTCTGTGTGTTTACAATGGGGTAAGTTTTCTGTTTTATAAATAAATAAGAAAATAATAAAATACTCAAATAAAATATAGAAAAAATATTAGCTATATAAAGTAACCAGAAAATAAAAATCATAAAATCCCCCTAGCTCAATAAGTTTTAAAAAGTTCTACCATTTTATCAGCAGACTTATAGATATTATATTTATTCTTTATAATTTTCCTTCCTTCCTGTCCGATCTTTTTTCGAAGGACATCATCTAAAATTAATTTTTCAAAGATTTCTGAAAGCCCCTCTATATCACTTGGCATAACCAAATATCCATTTTTATCATTTTGAATCAATTCCGGTATTCCGTTTATTGCGGTACTTACAACTGGTATTTCCATGGACATCGCTTCCATCAATGAGACCGGGATTCCTTCAGCAAAAGATGGTAGTGTAAATATATCCATATCTTTTAAAATTTCCTTAGTTTCCTCCCTTGATCTCACTCCTAAAAAATTTATATAAGACTCTAAATCATTCTCTTTTGTATAAGATTTTAAAAGAGAATCATCAACCCCTCCACCTATGATGTTAAGCTTAAAATCCACTCCTTTTTTAACCAATCTTTTCAATGCTTTCAAGATTATAATCTGTCCTTTACTAGGTGTGAGCCTTCCTACTGATACTATATTAACTATTTCATTTTTAGGCAGCTGAGATCTACTATAAATTTCCGGGTCCACTCCACATGGGACCATATGAACCTTCTCCCATTGTTTAGTTTCTAAAAACCTCATAATCTGACTCCTGCAAAAAAATCCTATTCCCCGTATAAAAACCGCATCTTTGAATTTTTCCTCCAATAAATTCTTATCCGTATTATAAAAAATTTCCGGCCCATGTACACTGAGACTATAATCTATGTCTGTGTGTTTATTTATCGGCAGGAGCAGAGAAGCCGCCGGATTGGCAAAATGAATATGAACATGAGTTACCTCTAATTTTTTTAAATATGTTAAAAGAACCAACTCTTCCAAGAAATACCCAATGGTTTTTAAAAGACTTTTAGGACCTTTAAAATAGTTTAATTTCATTGTTGAAAAAAATATATTTACCCCTTGAAGTGTAAATATCTTAAAAAAATATTTGAGAATATTTTTTTTAAATTCCCTTTTTAGATATAAGGTACTATTGTAATAAAGCCTTTCTTTTTCATCCATTTTCTCTAAATTTTGAGGGTTGTTTATAGATACTGTTACTACTTCTACATTATTTTTTTTTAACTCCTCTATTTCCCGTAAGATAAATGTATGAGATATCCCTGGAAACTCACTTACTAAATAAGCTATTTTCATAAAACTCCCCCCTCTATACCTGTCTAAAGTTCCACTCTGAAGAAATTTCCTCTTTTTTAGATTCTTCAATAAAAGATCCAGCTTTCATTGTACTGGCAAAGGCAATAAACACAAATACAATCTGCTCACTCTGAGCTCCCATCCAGACCGTTGCCAGAGTAACAAACCAAGTAAATGCACAGGCTACTATAAGCCAGGCCAGCTCCCCATGGGGATTATCAAAGGATGTATTTAATCCTATTCTCAAGCATTTAAACATACTATAAAATGTCATCCCTAAAAAAAGATACATAGTGATTACTCCATGTAGAAGTGCAATGAAAAGATACTGATTATCTATACTTACCTGTCCATTGACTACCGGCATTCCATTTCTTCCATACCCCAATAAAGGTTGTTTTTTTACCTCAACAATATAATTATCTATGAGTTCTTTTCTGTATGCTATATTTTCCTGTGTTTCATTTTTAGCATTAAATCTATTTACAGATGCATACTGCATAAACTTTATACTTGCAGGAGGAAGACCAACAGCTAAAATTACAGCTACCAATGTAAAAGCCATAACCCTCTTCTTTGTCCATCCAATAACCAGAAGAACTCCTCCGGCAATAAAACCTAAAATAGGCCCCTTAGATATGGACATTAACATCCCTGCAATATTTAAAAGTATTATTAATTTAGCAATATTATCATTTTTCCAAACTTTTCTCCTTCGTAGCCAGATAGCAAACAGAGAATAAAAAGCCCACATCATCCCGGCCAAAATTGGATGTGCATATACAGCTGCAGCTCTTACAAATCCGTACCTTGCCCACCCCGGCCACCTGAGGTACTCCGGCCAGACAAACTGCAAAACATCTACAACAGCCAAATCAAATTTAAACTCCAAGGGAGAGAAAAAAGCCAAAACAGCCCCTATGATCGTAATAAATTTTGCAAACTCAATCTTATCTTCCAGGGTAGATAAAAATTCTTTGGCTAAAATATAAGGCATTATTATCTGTACTGTCCTATCTATCAAAAGATTTCTCCCATCAGCAAACCCCATTGTAGTAAATTCACTTATAATAGAGATTAAAACATATAGAAAAACCAAGATATCTAAAAATTCAATTTTGAACTCCTCGAGCCTGTTCATGATCCACCAGCCAAATAATGGAAATAATGAAAAATGAAAAAAATTAAAATCCGGAAGGCCTGGAGTAGGGAAATAATAATAACTGGGTATTGCAAAAAGGCAAAATAAAACTACTTTAAAAGCAGCTTTTTCACCCTTTGTCATCAAAACTATTATATTTATAATCAATGGAAAAAGTGCCAGTGCTTTCATAGTCATCATCCCTTTAAATTACATTTCAAAAAATCCATCTTTTTCTAATTTTTCAATCCTTTCAAGAATATAGCTCCTGCTATTATGTTGTTTTATATAATTAAAAGAATTGAGAGACCATTTTTTTATCAAATCTGTATCCCCTATTATTCTTTTAATATGTTTATTTAATTCCTCATCATCATCAATACTAAATGTTATTCCATTTTTTACTTTAGATATCACATCACATAGCGCAATAGTTTTTGTTGTTATAAAGCCAACTCCCTGGGCCATACTATCGAATACTGTCCGAGTCATCTCTTCAGTCCTGTGTGGAATTATTATTATATGCTGTTTTGAAATAATAGAAAATAGCTGTTCTCCCCAAGGTATCCATCCAAAAAAATTTACTTGGATATCTAGATCTTTAGACAAACATTTCAGCCTGTCCATCTCATCTCCATCACCGATTATATTAATCTCATATTTTTCCTTGGGAATACCCATAAATCCTTTTATCAATGTATCTAATCCCTTTTCATAGGCTAACCTGCCTATATAAAAAAATTTGATTTTACCGATATCTGCACCTATAGAGTTCAACTTTTTGTCCAAGACTGACTCCTCAATTATTTGGTCTTCTCCTACAATAGGCTGATAAATCTTAAATGGGTTTTTACTGAATTTAGAGTATTTCTGATATACTCCTTCACCTAACATAAAAGCTGTATCTCCAATCCCTATACTTTTTTCATATAAGTATTTAGAGTAATGCATAAACCCTGTCCAAAATATTTTTTTCAAAATGTTTTTACTTCTTTCTACCTGATCTGTTTTTAGTTTTCCTACAAGATCACAGTCCATTATAAATAATTTCTTTATATCATATTTTTGTGAATCTCTAATCCCCGTATAACAGGAGGAAATCATATATGGATATCCTCCTCCCCCAGTGTGAAGTATTCCACCTTCTGAAAGAGCAGTATTAATTATTTTTTTATTCTTTCGATAGACTCGAAATCCCTCTATAAATGAATTTTCATATTCAAGGGGTATAAACTCCATATTTTCATTTAACTGGATATAATCTCCTGTTAAATCTAAAACTAGAGGAGCTATCAACCTCAACTTCACTCCTTTAGGCAGTAGATCTATATGAAGGTTTATATCTATAGCAGGTAATTTTTCCATATAAATTTCATTATCCTTTATCATAACAGGTAGTTGAATTAAGTAGTTATAATACATCTTCTACCTCCTTAAATAATTTCAATACACTGCTTTCCATATTTTGTTTACTGAACTCTTTTATTTTCTCTAGTCCGTTAACTCTCAATTTTTCTTTGAGTCCGGATTCATTTTTCAATCTATAAAGGTGGGTATATAAATTTTCTACATCTCCATCCCTGCTTGTAAGAGCTGTCTTATTATGTATCATATGAATATCTCCACCACGGCCTGTAAAACCTACGACTACACATCCACACCCCATAGCTTCCAATGGAGGTAATGCAAACCCTTCTGGGTAACCAAAAGACAGGTAGATATCATTTTTTTCATATTTTTTGATCAACTCATTTTTTTCTAAGTGTCCATATATAACCTCAAATTCAAAAGTATCTTTTAGGTCATCTGGAAATTTTTCAATAAAATCATCTATATCTTTTTGATTCTTCCTATATAAAATGAGCATTGTATTAGGGGTTTTCAACTCTTTCCTGTAACAAAACTTATCTAAATCCAGCCCGTTTAGGACACTAAAAATAGGTAGATTTGACCGCTCCCTCATATACTCTGTACAATACCCTTCTAGGGCTATTATCCCATCAAATCCGTATCTTTCAGCACTACCTTCTCTGTAGAGAGCCCAATTTTGTACAAAAAGAAGTTTTTTTCCTTTTTTAAACTTTAAAATCTCCTGGGGTATGACCTCGGGACAGATAATAAAATCTCCTTCCTTTATTTTTTTTAATTCTTCTTTTAAGTACGAGATAGAAGTCTTATGATCAAACCAATCGGCATTGATGCTGTTAAACCTGCCTCCTAAGCTCAATACCTTAGACGGGATCTTATTTTCATTTAAGATATCAGCGTGTTCATAGATTACCTGAATTCCTCCAGAAGCTTTTCTATCATTAAAAAATATCCTCTTTAATTTTTTTAATATAGTTGTATCATCTTCATACCTAACTATTTTTTTTATTTTAGGAGTTAAATAAAATACATTCAATGAATTTCCCCCTTATCTTCGTCTTTTTATAATACCCTTACTTCCCCAATTTAAAATTACCGAAAGAGCTTCAATTTTTAATTTTTCTATTATCTCTACCGTTGCTCTCAGGTCCCTATACCTGCTGTAATCCCCATGAGTTACAATATAAACAACATCTGAATTAATAGCTGCAAATTCAGTAATACCAGAACTTAAAATTGGTTCGCTGTCTATCAGAATTAAGTCAAACTCATCTCTATAACTATTTAATATCTCTAATATTTTAGTTGTTTCCATTATTTCACCATTCAATTTAGGGCAGATATAAATATTTCTTTCTTTTTCATAGTATGGTACTTTATCTTCGCCAGTAATTTTTAATTTTTCCCCCAGAGAACAACCAGAAGATTTTATCTCTACTACTAATACTTTAGGTATTGTTTTAGATAATAGATCTGCTAAATTTACTATTATCTCTGTGGTTCCAATTCCTAGATCAGTAGGAATAAAGGTCACTATTTTTGATTTGTTCAAAAAATGATCTCTGCTTAACCGTACAGCGATAGACTCCATAGCTTGATATGGCTGACTTGTTTTATGTGCTATACTTGTTTCTAAGAAATCTTCATCCTTTAGATCTGAAATTGGCCAATTAGGTTTAAACCCTAATGCACTCTCAATATCCTTACTCTTTCTTATTCTGTTATCTATAAGATCTATAAATATACAAAGTCCCCCAATCCAACCATAAGATACCATAAATATTAATGCTAATAATTTACTTTTAGTCGCTCCTGATGGTTCAAATGGATATTCTGCTGAATTTACCAGGCTCAATCTGCTAGGTGCCATAGATTCAGCAGTAAGGTAATATATTCTCTCTGTTACCTGATCATATGTTGTTCTTAAATTTTTTAAATTTGTTTCTATCCTTACACCTATAAGCATCAATTTAGACACTTCAGCAGCTTTGAGTTTTTCCTCAGTCAGATCTTTCCATAACTGACTTTCTGTCCTTGCTGTAGCCTGGTGTAAACTCAAAGAATCTATCTCTTTTAATTTTAAAGTATAATCTCTTTTGTTTGTAATAACTTTAGTAGCTCTTTGTCTGACATCTTCCCGGAGTTTTTCTAGATGTTCAGACATATTCTTCATCCTGTCTTCTACATATTTTCTATCTGTATTTTCCAAAGTCATCCCATCAAGACTGGCTCTCATCTCCTGTAGCGTCTTATATGTCCAAAACCCTAGATCCCAAAGAGATTGATCTTTTTCTACCATCTCATCAATTAAGGCTGTTAAAGGAACTGCTTTTATATTTTTTATTTCATTCATAACTTCTAAATAGCGATTTTCACTTTGAAGTTTGGCATCATATGCTCTTATATAAGCTTCATTCAAATAAGCTATCCGGCTATTATATGGATTAAATTGTTCTGAAAATGTAGAAGTATTGGTTTTATCAGTTATATCCTTTAATTTATTAAATTCAACTTTAATTTCTTTATCCAATCTCTGAAGTTCACTGCTTAGATAATTTAACCTTTTATTATTCTTATTTCCAATCTCCTCTTCTACACTTGTAAAGTAGCATTTCATTATTGCATTGACCAGTTCATCCATCCCCTCAGGATTTTCCCAGGTAAAATTAATATTAATAAGATGGGAGTCCCTTACAGCCTTTACTCCTATACTCCTCCAAATAATTTCCAACTCTTTATTATATGGCAATTCTCCCTTTATAAATAATTTCCTCTTCTCTTTCGGCAGAGAATTCAATGCTCTTTCAATAATTTCTTTACTGTGAATTTTAAAAATTTGTGTTTGAATGAAATCTTTGTAGTAACTAGTTATTGAATTTTCATATCCAGACAACGTTGTCAAAGCTACAGGTTCAATTTTTATAGTCCCAGATGTAAAATAAGTTAATTTATTCAATAAAAAAGCTAAGGGGCTTAGAACTAAGAAAGTAGCAGTTCCAATTACAATGACCCTTTTTATATATCTCGTTATTGTTGTAATAATGTCAATGGGTTTATTTTTTTTCCCCTTCATAAATTTTCTCCTTTCCCAGTAATTTCCTTATTTTTCTCTCTAAACGGTTTATTTCCTCTAATTTAAAATAATATTTAAGAGCCAGATAAATTACCACGGTATAAATTAAAAATTTACTTCCTAAAACGCCTAAACCAATCCACCTATTTTCTACTCTAAATACAGACAATAATAGGGATAGTACTCCACCTATTAGTAGGATCACAAGGGGATACTTCAAGGTTTTTTCATAATATTCGGTAATTTCTATTTTAAAATTTCTATTTATTCTAAGGATAAAATAAATACTTGATACTACAGTGCTTAATGCTGTTCCCATAGCTGCCCCTACTATTCCAAATAAAAGTGTAAAAGAAATGATCCAGAAAATAGCTAAAACAAAGTTCAATGTGGCATATTCTATCTCATATTCCGGTTTATTTACTCCTCTCATAATAGAGGTTCCTACCCCGGTATTTAAATTGGTCATAATAGAAAATGAAAATATAATCATGGTTGCTGTAATCATCCAATCGTTTCTTCCTATCCAAACATATAGTATTTCATGAGCAAAGAAAATTAAAAATACAAAGAGATAAAAAGTTAAAAGAGATATATACCTGTTCCCATTTAGATATAATTTTTTTAATTTTATATTTTTAATATGCTCACTATCTCCTTTCAAAAGATAATTTCTAAATCCATAAAACCCTGAAGCCATAAAAAATAAACTGACTCCAGACAATAAAATAAATGAATAACCACTAATTCTTATGATTTTAAACTTATATATATCTGTATAAATCATATGAAAGAAGACTGTTAAAGCTCCTATATATATTCCTAGTCCTGCCAGCTTTATATAAATTTTAGTTGTCCTTTCATCGGTGTTGCTGTGATTTTCATTTTTAGTATTATCATCTTTTAAAATTTCCGCAGCGGCAGGCATAAAAGATACAAAAGCTCCCCCAGCTATAGAAGCTCCTTTTTGAGGTAATTTACGTCCTAATTCAAATAATCCAGTCTGCTTTAACCCTAAAATATTAGCCACTACCAATTGATTAAATGTAGTCATAAAAATCCCAATAATACTTAAAATTTGTATCTTACTGGCAAATTTAAAAATTTCTTTAAGTATATTCAAATTAAATATAAATCTTGGCTTAATATATTTATGCATATAGATGTAGTGCAAAACTACCTTTACTACTGCTTTTATAAGGTAAGCATATAAAAGACTTTTAACCCCAAACCCTTTAAATAAAAATATAATGCTTAAAAAAATTTCTAAAAAATTTGTTCCAATCCAAATCGTTCTTGTTGTAATAAATTCTTGGATTCCCTCGAAAAAATTTTCAAACCCTTCAAAGGTAAGTTCTATCAAAAAAGCAATAACAGATCCTAAAATTAAAATCTTAGCAGTGTTATAAAACTCTAAATTTTCTATTTTAAAAAATGAGAGAATAAGATCTATATAAAAATAAACCAATGAATATAAGATAATAGAAGCTATACTCAAAAAGACAGTCCCACTGCTAATCAATTGATTAATCTTTTCCTTATTTCCACTTGCATAAAATTTTGCTGTATATGTAATATAGGCATTTCCTATACCGCTTCCTGTTAAACCAATATAACTTATGATTACAAAGCATATAGACCATAAACCAAATTCTTCTAAGCTTATAAAGCTTAGTATAATAGGGGTTATAAGTAATCGAGTTATTAAATAAATCATATTTGTTCCCATTCCCATGATGGAATTTTTTAGCACTTTATTCATCTATTTCCCCCTTATTATAAAAAGTCTTAGTATAACTACCCTCCATAAAGATAAACTATTTAACTTTTACATCATCTAAGCTTATAGTTCCATTTAGAACACTGTTTCCAAGATCCAAAACTTCAAGAGTTGGCATGATATTATTCATGATGTAGTTCCAGCTAGATATCCCTTTTTCACTTACAAAGATTACATCTTTGCTGTTCAACACATAATTTTGTCTGATATCTCCTGTTTCTAACATGTTTTTTAAATTAACTTCCCTGGCCTGACTCTGGCCCTCTACTCCTAATCGAATTAGATATATCTTTTTAGTATTGGCATCTTTACTGACTCCTCCAACCTGCATAAGGGCATCTAAAACTGTCAATTGACTTGTTAATTTTACTACCCCTGTTTTTTTAGCTTCTCCCATAACATACACATATTCACTCTCTCCACTTTCAGGAATAAAGATAACGTCATTGTTTTTAATCCTTGCATTTAGAAGCATATTTCCATTATTTAAAAGATCTTTTAAATCTATCCATATAATTTTATCCTTTCCCCTCAATATAGCACACTGTGTCAGAGGTGCTTTAGCATCATCTAAGATAGGCAGTCCTCCGGCAAGTGAAAGAGCCTCTAACAGTGTCCCCTGACCCGGAAATTTAACTATCCCCGGTTTACTTACCCGTCCTAAAACAAAAGCACGGTTATTGGTATATTCTTTGATCTCCAGAGTTACTTCAGGTCCTACATAAAATTTTGCTAATTTTTCAGAAATTTCATTTTGAACATCTACCCTAGTCCTTCCATTTACATGGATTATACCTATTCTAATTATATTAATAATCCCATCAGGCCCCACTATTATGTCTTCTTTAGAAACATCTGCTCTATTCCAAACATTGAGAATTAAAACATCTCCCGGACCTATTAAATAATCATCAGATATCTCGTTAGAAAGAATATCAACTGCTTCCGGACTGGTAAACTTACTTTCTTTAGCAGCATCTACTTTAAAATCCATATTCTCCCCTGAATTTACCAGCTGTTCATTTGGTTTTATATTATTGCAGCCTATCAGTAGAGTAAATATAATAAATAAAATAATAGTTTTCATTTTTTACACTTCCTTTTGTTTTTTAGTGGTCTATTCAACACTTCCCCTAAATAGAACCTTAAAAGTCCTAAAAATTCCGGGATTACAACAACCGATGCATGAAGTGAATATAATTTTGCGCTCTCCCAATCTAAATTTAAATTTTTTTTAAAGTATTCAACCAGCGACAATCTAGGCCGAAATAGAATTAATAATAAAAATATCAAAAAAATAGGATTATAAGGTACGAGAAATAAAAATATAAAACTAAGCCCTCCCCTTATTAAAATTCTTTTAATTTCATGGTCCCAAAATTCCGGATGCATCTTATTCACCGCAGCATATCCATACCCCGTACGATATCCCCTTTTAAAATATTGTTCAAAAGTATGCATATCTATGTCGTGTTTTGTCATAGGTATATCTAACCGGATTATTTTATATTTATCTTTTAAAATTCGTCTAGAGAATTCCGGATCTTCCCCTCCTACCAAAATCTCATTATATCCTCCTAATTTAGATAGTATCGATCTTTTTATCAATACATCTCCTCCAAAGGCTTCTACTTCTCCAAAGGAAGGGTTCCAGTCAATATTGGAGATATAGTTATACTTTGTCTTATTTGGGTAGATCTCATCCCTCCTGCCACAAACTGCAGCTATTTCTGAACTTTTTATACTCTCCAATGCTTTTTCTAAAAAACCTTTCATTAAAAGTGTATCTGAATCCAAAAACATAACATATTCCAATGATCCCTCTTTAAAACCTAAATTTCGCTGCTTTCCAGGGGTCGGATCACCTGTAGAATGCGATATTTTTAAACCCTTAATTTTATTTACCAATGTTAATGTATTATCTGTAGATCCGCCATCTACGTACCTGAGAGTGTATCTATTCAAAAATTTACTGACTTCCTTAATACTTTCAACACAACTTTCAATTGTTTTTTCACTGTTTAAACCAATTAATACAAAATCTATCTCCATATTGTCACCTGCCATATAAAATATCTTTTAAAACCTTTCTTTCCATTATTTACTTTAGTTAAGTGCAAAATCCTTTTATAAAAGTTAGATATAAAAGGATTTTCTGGCTTTCTCCGAAAATATTATATAGAGACTCCATACTGAAAATTATAAAAAAGGAGACAGTTATGAAAAAAATCACAAAATTACTATTTATTTTATTTCTTGTTATAATTTTTTTATTTTCATCCCAATCAAAATCTGATTCTTCAATAATTTCAGATAATATTCTCATATGGTTGGGAATAATAACAAAAAATGACCTGACTTATCTAACTGAAAATTATTTTTTCTTTCATAATTTTATAAGAAAAACAGCACATTTTTCACTGTATTTTTGTTTGGGAGCCGTCGGTACAAAACTCAACAAAAAACTCCTGATTTTTTCTATTTTTGTCCCGTTTTTAGATGAATACTTACAAAGTTTTAATTTGGGAAGAAATTCTAATTTTTTCGATATCTTTATAGATCTATTGGGATTATTCACTGGTTTTTTATCTATTCAAAAAGGAAAAAAATTAATAGATAAAATTTCTGATTATATTCATCTGGAATCAAATAATGATTTTTAATCTTTTAAACCAAATTTTTCTTTTTTTGGATACAAAAAAACCTGTGAAGACACTCTTTCAGCGTCGTTTTCACAGGTTTCTATATTTTTATTCTCTTTTATAATCTACTCTTTATTTTGTAAAATTATTTTTTCACTGATTTTTTCCGGCAGTTCCTCAAAGTTTTTAAATTCCAGAGTAAACTCTCCCCTGGCCTGGGTAAGAGCTCTCAGATCGGTAGTATACTTTAGCATCTCCCTTTGAGGAGCCTCTACACTTATCCTCTGCTGATCTCCAAGGGGAACTATTCCTAATATTTTCCCCCTTCTTTTATTTAAATCGCCTATTACATCTCCTAAATAGTCATTGGGCACTAAAACCTCTACCTGCATTATCGGCTCTAAAATTACAGGTTTTGCTTTAGGCACTCCCAGCCTGTAGGCAAGCATAGCTGCCATTTTAAAAGAAAGCTCATTTGAATCTACAGAGTGATAAGAACCGTCCAAAAGAGTAGCTTTAAAATTAATTAGCGGGTATCCTGCTAAAATCCCCTTTTGGCTTGCTTCAACGATACCTTTTTCTACTGCTGGTATATACTGCTTCGGAACCGTTCCTCCTTTTACCTTATCTACAAATTCAAATTTTTCATTACTCGGTTCAAACCTTATATGTACATCTCCATATTGACCAGATCCGCCAGTTTGTTTTTTATGTTTCCCCTGAACCTCTATCATGCCTTTAATAGTCTCCCTGTAACTTATCTTAGGTTCAGACGTGGTACTATTTACTCCAAATTTATTTTGCAGTTTATGAGTTATAACCTGTAGATGTTTTTCTCCCTGTCCTCCTATCAACAACTCTTTCGTTTCATAATTTCTTTTGACTTTAAAAGTCGGATCTTCATCGGTCAATTTTTGCAGGAGGGTACTTATCTTCTCATCATCACTTTTATTCATTGGCTCTACTGCCAGATACAGACATGGTTCAGGAAAATCAATGGCAGGATAAAGTATAGGATCCTTCAGATCACAGAGTGTATCCCCTGTTTGAGTATGCTGCAGCTTAGTAGTCCCACCAATATCTCCAGCTCTTATTTCATCACTATTTATTTGAGTTATCCCCCTGAGAAAAAATAAATTAGATATTTTTTCTTTTTTATTTTTATTTGTATTAAAAATTTCCGTATCTGTTTTTATAACTCCGGAATTCACCTTAAATAATGATATCCTTCCTACAAAAGGATCTACTATTGTCTTAAATACAATAGCAGAAAAGGTTTCATCAGCATCTACCTTTTTAATTTTAAGCTCAGATGTTTTAGGATCTTCCCCTATTCTCTCACCATCCTGCATCTCATTTGGAGTAGGCATGTAATTTAAAAATGTATCAAATAGAGTATGAATCCCAATAGAATTAACAGCTGATCCTACTAATACCGGTATTATTTCTCCATTTACAATACCTGTATGAAGACCAGTATGAATCTCTTCATCAGTAAACTCCTCCCCGTTAAAGAATTTTTCCATCAGCTCTTCGTTAGATTCTGCTACAGCTTCTAATAACATATCCCTAATAGAAGAAATTTGCATCCCTTCAGGAATTTCTGAATCCACACAATTTTCCCCATTGAATATTCTGCCCTTTAGATCCACTACATTTACAAACCCTTCAAATGTATCCTTTTCACCTATAGGAACACAAAACGGTGCTATTTTCTTTCCAAAAGTATCCTTTAGTTCCTCCAATATCTTAGTATATTGGATAAACCCCTTATCCATCTTATTTACGAAGATAACCCTTGGAATTTTTTTCTCTTCCAATATTTTATTAGCTTTTTCTGTTCCTACCTCAATCCCGGAAGTTGCATCTACCACAAGAACGGCTCCTCCGGCTACCCGAAGTGCAGCACTGACCTCCCCTTTAAAATCAAAGTGGCCAGGTGTGTCTAAGATATTATATTTATTCCCACAATATTCTATAGGGATAACAGAAGTATTTATGGAAAATCCTCTGTGGATCTCCTCCTTTTCAAAGTCCGAAACAGTATTTCCCTCCTCAATATTCCCTATTCTATTGGTTACTCCAGCTACATTTAAAAGAGCTTCTGTAATGGTGGTTTTACCGCTTCCCCCATGTCCTAAAAATATAATATTTCTTACCTTATCAATATCATAATTTTTCATCCTATCCCCTCCATATTTTAATACTTAGTGATATCCTGCTGGCATCATTTTTTTATTAGAATTTTTTATCTTTAAAATACAATAACTGCTACATTTTGCTTCGGTAGTCTCCACCATTTTCCCTCGTATTTTGGATCATAACCTACAAAATCATGGTATAGGAAACTTTCATGTTCCTCTGGACTCCTGACGCATTTATGAGATCTTTTATATGTTCCCAATGTAATTATTGCTCTTTCCTTTCTTTCCCTTACCGCTTTTTCATTTCCGAGTTTCTCTACTATATCATCCTTTAATGGGATCCCATGAATATAACCACCTCCACTAAATCTTATTCCATAATTAGCTCTGGAATATTTTTTTACTATCTCATAATCTTCTTCATTATTTTCTTCATCTAACCCTTCTTCTGTTATATCTTCAACAACTTCCCCACCCAGATCTTGTTTTTTTACTTTTTCTTCATAGGGGAAAATAACTTGTCTCACTGTATTCCCAACTAAAAAATAACCTTTTGGAGTTTCATAGGAATCACGATTATTATTTATTCCGCTTGTAACCAATGAATAGGAGATCAGCTGCCACACACCTTCTTTTTTCAAAAATATACCCTGGTTTTGATTTTTCAAATCAATCAATATAACTCTGTTTATCCCCTTATCTATATCTATCCTTCGGGTTTTCCCACTCTCTATCCTATATACTCTCATGGAATCTGGGATAGTCACAAGTACATCCCTTGGATCTCTTTTTTTTATTGAAACGATCCTTCCATCTGAAAGGTATCTCAAAGAACTTTTCCCACTTGGATTTGTATAAATACCTACAATGCTTTGTTCCCCCCTATTTCCATACATATCTACAGGGGTCCCATCTTCCTCACTTGAACCCGGAATATATTGGATGACCCTTTCAATACTCCGGTTATTTGCCTTGGCTTCTGCAATAAAAAGATCTAAATTTCTTGCTCTTTTTGCCATCTCTTCAAACCTGAATTCTCTCTTTACTATTAGAGAAGAATGGAGGTATCCAATATAGTTTTTATAACTGACCTTATACCATAACCTATTATTTCTAGTCCTGTCTCCCACGACCTTACCTATGACCTCTATTTTTTCTTTGACCTTTGTCCTGCCCAGGATTCTTCCATTTATTGATGGTTTACTTCTTATATTAACTCTGGAATTAGTGAACAAATAGTCTACTGGTGGTAACTCTCCGGTATACTCAATATTTCTTTCATATAATGGTACTGTTTTTAACTCTAGAGGTATACTCTTCTCGGCCTCTGTATTTTCTATTATTGTTAATTTTACCTCTACAGGAAGAACTACTTCTTTAGCACTACAACCATAGAGAGATACTATTATAATTAATAATATATATAGTTTTTTCATATTTTCCCTCCAATCTTAAATCTCATTAATAATTCTGGTTGACATAACACTGTAATTAAGGTAAACTAACCCTACTTGGTTTGCATCTATAGCTCAATTGGATAGAGCATCTGACTTCGGATCAGAGGGTTATGGGTTCGATTCCTATTAGGTGCGCCATTTTTGATTTTAACAACTGCGTTTATTGAGCTGATAAATCTGTGGAGACAATTTGGGGACAAAAGTTTAAATATTGTTTAATTTATTTAAAACTTCTAACACCTTATCTTCATCAGTATCTACTAAATGTGAATATGTATCTAAGGTCATCTTTATACTTTCATGACCTAATCTTTTTGAAATTTTAACAATGTTTACTCCGCTTTGAAAAAGTATCGAAGCGTGGCTATGCCTAAAAT
Organism: Fusobacteria bacterium ZRK30; assembly: GCA_024628785.1. NCBI lineage: Bacteria > Fusobacteriati > Fusobacteriota > Fusobacteria bacterium ZRK30. The sequence continues at coordinate 869,769 of CP102404.1, read as the reverse complement.
CATGTAGGCTGAATTGTTTTAGTTTCAATTTTTTTATTGTCAGATTTTTACGTCTATGTAAATTGGTTCTACTAACTTGAAAAATTCTTTTTATTTCCTTGTCATATAGAGTATCTATATATACCTTTAAATCATCCATCAAAAAATCTGGAACTTTTATAACTCTAACTGATGATTTAGTTTTTGGTTTTGTAATATATCCTTTCTTATCAATTTTTGAATAAGTCTTATTTATCTTTATACTACCATCATCAAAATTTATATCTTTTCTATTTAGAGCTAATACTTCACCTATTCGGCAACCAGTATAATACAGTAGAGAAAATATAAGTGAAATTTCACTATTATCAAACGTTTTAATCTCCCTTATAAACCTTTTGTATATCTCAGGAGTAATTATATTAGTTACTTTTTTATCTTTTAATAAAGGTGATTCTTGAACTCCTCCGGTTACTTTAACAGGATTTTCTTTCACTCCATAAAATTTAACTGCATAATTAAATATTGCACTCAATTCTTTTTGTAAGGTTTTAAAATAACTTTTTGTATATTCATTTTGTAATTCATGATTTTGCCATTTTTTTATAGCTGCAGGTGTAATATCTTGAATTAATTTATCTTTGAAATATGGTATAAGCTTCCCGGTAAATACTCTTTTTTTCCTTGCAAAAGTACTAGCTTTTACTCTTACTTGTATATCTTCTAAATAAATTTCTGCTAATTGTTTAAAGCCTAACATTGAACTTGTTTCATTTTCTTGAGAAAGAAATTTAATTTCCCACTCCTTTGCTCCCTTCTTTGTTTTAAAGCCTCTTTTTTTCTTTTTTTTCTGTTCATTATTATAAGTTTTATACCTTATTTCTACATACCAGCTATTCCTTATCTTATCTTTATATACACTCATAATTTAATTAATCCTATAACGTTTATCAAAGTATTTTCTATGTAACCTGCCACATATAGTTTTATACCCCTGCTCTTTTAGCTCTGCATTTAACTCTCTTATTATCTTATATGCTGTATTTTCCGATATATCTAAAATCTTCATTAAATCTTCTTTTCTATAGAAATCCTTCATCTCTACCTCCTAAATTAATTTTAAATTATCTTTATTTCCCCACCCCTTCTCTTTATCTTTGACAACTCTTTTATCCCCTGGTGCTATAGTTTCATCTACTTCTCTATACTTCACATTATCTATAACATTATTAACTATTACTTGATTACTATCGTTTATTATTTCGAAAGTCTGCTTAGCTAATGTTGGGTAGTAAGACATCCCATAACTATCTTTAGCAGCTTTATTCAAGCCTTTTTCTGTTGTCACTAGTTTTAGAGCATCATAGTAATCCTCTTTAAATTTATCTCCATTATCTTCATAGTTATTTTCTAAAATTTCACCCAATTGATCATTACTAACTATAGTGTTAAAATCTTTTCTATCCAGGACAACATCATAAAAACCATTTTCACCTTTATTTTCAGTAAAATGAGCATCAAACATAGCAGAATTAGAGATTATGTCACCTTCTAAATTAGTTGTCTTCAACATCTTATATGTACTGTAAATATCATCATATCCGCCCATTGCTAAAGCTCCACTAGCATAGATATCACCCTTTATTTTATCTGCTTCCAGGCTTCCTCCATCTGACATAATAAATTGACCATTCCCCATTTGATTAGTGTTAAACTCTCCATCAGCAACTATAGACCCTGAATTTGAAAAAGTCGCTCCACCAGATAAAACAATCTCTTGGTTTCCTGTAGTTTCAGAAGCAATATTTATATCACCATTATTAACGTATGAACTACCTACTCCATCAACTTTAATTCCTATTCCATTATTAGCATTAAGGTTAATTATCCCCAAATCATCATTTATTCCTGTTGCTCCCTTTGTAACTTCGATACCAATTCCATAATCACCATTTATATTAATTGTTCCTTTATTTATTGCTGTACTCTCATAATTGGCGATCATCCCATCACCATCATTATCTATATTTATAACTTTTTTATTAACTATATTTCCTTTATTCTTTGCATGCATTCCTTTCCCATAATCACCATTTACAGTAATATTTCCTTTATTTATTGCAGATGTGTTCTCAAAAGTCCGTATACCATAGCTCCAAGTTCCACCATTAGCATTTATTGCTATATTTCCAGATTCTTCATTAATAACCTCTCCTAAAGTATAAGCTTGCATCCCACTTTTAGAAGTATTTACTTCTGTTAAAGAAATTAATCCATTATTAATAAGTGTCCCTCCTTCTGAAGCTTTAACCCCATTAGAAGCATTAATAGTTCCGTTGTTCACACCTGAACCGCCATCTTCAACAGTCATTCCAAAAGAAAATTCATTCCCCATTGTAATAGTTGCCTCATTTATAATTTCTCCACCTTTAGTTTTTAACCCATCATTTCTTTCAGTTGTTGTAATATCATGAGTTAAAGTATATGAAGTTCCTCTAATCTCTTTTCCATCTTCCCAAATCATTATTGGTATTACTGGAATTTCTGGTGTTATCGGTTCAAAATCTTCTATCGGTCTTAGTGGATCTCTTTCTGGTGTTATCGGTTCAAAGTCTTCTATCGGTCTTAAAGGATCTCTTTCTGGTCTTAGTGGCTCATAATCCTCTATTGGCCTTGATGGATCTTTTTCTGGTCTTAGCGGTTCATAATCCTCTATTGGCCTTGATAGATCTACTTCTGGTGTTATTGGAGGTTTTACGGAACCCTTTCTTTTAAAATTGTTAGAGTGTCTACTATTTTTATTGTAGAAATTAAAATTCCCAAACACTAATATTTTATTTTCTTGAAATCTTTCCTCATCATTTAATAAGTTGTTCTGATTTACTTTAATAAATTCATTTTGATTTTCATTTAATTGTGCATTAGCTAAGTTTGATATAGCTATTAGCGCAAGAATTGCTATTCTTTTTTTCATGCTGCCTCCCTAATTTATTAGTAAAATAAAAGGTCTGTTAAAGAAAGTAACCAACGATTACTTTTTCTAACAGACCTTGAGCTCTTGCTCACTAACCTAATATAATTTTAAAATTTATTTAGAGCATTACTCTAATCAATGACTATCTTTATTAGCCTTAATTTTAAAATATTTGTTATTTACTTTCTTAGCCATATATTTAATTTGATCCTTTTTAATTTTCCCAAAATATCTAGAATCAAAAGAGTTTTTTTTGACTCCTAAAGTTAGAAACTCATCTTCCTTTAGAGTAAAATCATCATTGTTTAATACCGGAAGAGGTCTTTTTAATGTATCGTGTGTTTGTACTTTAAATCGTTCTCCTGATATATGAAGTTCATCTGCTTTTAGGTAAACATCGTCATTATACGTTCCTTTAACCTCTTTAATAAGATATTTAGTAAATCTAGGTAAATAACCTCTATCATACATCATGTTTTGGATCTCTTTATCTAACCTATCAATAGGTATTACTACAATATCTTCTTTTTTTATATTTTCAACCTTTGGTGAAAGGAAATAAAAGCCTTTTGGCATAGAATCACTAATGTTATACGTAAAAAATCTAGATAACAAAATCACTCCTAGGATGAATATAATAATAAACTTCTTCTTAATTTTGACCCCCTCCTATTTAAAATGTGGAAAAGTCGTTTTTTCTTTCTCTATTCTGTCTAAATAAGCTTCCGGATCTTTTGTTGCCTCTATTAATTCTTTTTTATATTCTTCTTCAGTAATGTCATTATATTCTTTCCTAAAGTTTACTTTTGAAATTGCCCTTCTTTTTATTCTGACTTCTCTAGATACTTTTTCAAGTGTTGATCTCCATTCCTTATACTCATCGTGAGCCTTTTCATTGCCATCGCTTTCTAATTTAGATAATTCCCTAAGTATCTCATAATATTTTTCTGCTGCTGCTTCTCTTGTAGCTTTATCATCTGAGTAGCTTTTTAATATTAACTCTCTCTTTTCCTCTGGTGAATATGTTTTCATTCCACATCCTATTAAGATCCCTACTAATCCTAATACTAACAATATTTTTTTCATTTATTTCCTCCTTCATTATTTTTTCCTAGCTAACTACATATTTTACTAAATTAAACACAGATCTAGCCCTCACTAAGGTGCTTTATTTTTGTTTTAATTTATGCTATAGGTTTTTATTTTTTCCCTGTAAACTTTTTACCTAAACTAACACCTGCTCTTCCTAATCCCATTCCGCCTTTTCCCATAATATTAGCCCCTCTTCCTGCTAAATTAGACATAGATGTTCTAGAAGAAGCATTTCCTTTTAATCCTTCTTTAAAATTGCCAGCTTTTTGTATTCCTTCTCTCGTATTACTAATAATAGATTTTCCTGTAGCTCCTCCTAGTGTGGCAACATCATTCCCACTCAGGTTAGGTGAACCAGATAATAAACTAGCCACAAGGCTAGGACATTTAAGCATTAAGAACATCAAGGTCCCTAAAGATGAAACCTTATAGATACTATCCTGATGCGCATTCAGTACTGCCTCCTGTGTAGTGAAAGAAGTTAGAAAATCAACCGATAGATTTAAAATCAGTGATAAAACCATTAATTTTATTGATAAATTCAATACTAAAGAAAATACTTTTTCTGCTAAAAATGCCGTTTTATTTAATACTGCAAAAGGTAAAAAGATAACTCCTATTCCCACTATTGCAAAAAACTCCATCCATGCTATAAATATTGAAAGAGCCATAAAAAATATAACAACTAAAATAACAGCTATATAAAAATAACTAACTACTATATCTCCTAATTTTGTTATCCCCATATCTCGAACTTTATCTAATATATCCGCAGTTAGATTTACTCCTATATCAATTATTTTAGTGGGACTTCTAAAGAACTCGATACCTGATTTTCCACCTAAAGCAACTTCTCCTATTTTAATAAATGAATCAATAAGAACATTCACTAAACTAGAATAATCAGTTATAAAGTATGTGATCATCCCATATTTAAAAGTTTTTTTGCATAATGTCTTTATGACATCTATTTCACCTAGTTGAAAAGCTAATAACCCTAGATCTAACGTAACTAAAGTTGCTAAAAGTCCCAATGCATAGGGTTGTAAATTGGGTCTGTCTCATATTTTGTGTAAACCTCCAAATTGGTGTAGAATAAAATCACACTAAAACGGAGGTTTTTTTCATGAGAAAAAGAGACAAAGATCTATCACCTGATGAACTTGCGCGAAAAGAATTAATTAAGGATTATCTAAAAAAATTACCCAGTTATGACAGTTTAGATCTTGGCGCATTAGCCAGAGAGATGATGGGTCAAATGCTAGAAAATGCTTTAGAAGGAGAATTAGAGGAACAACTTGGCTATAGTAAATATGACTATAGAAATAAACTTACAGATAACTCTAGAAATGGTTATTCTAAAAAATCTTTAAAGGGCAGTTCTGGAATAATTGATATCTCTGTTCCTAGAGATAGAGATAATGAATTTGAGCCACAAATTATTAAAAAAAATCAAAATTCAATAACTCAAGAGTTTGAGAGAAAAGTTACATCTTTATTCGCTAAAGGGATGACTCTTAGCGATATCAAGTACCATGTTGCTGATATGTATGATTTTGATGTCTCTGAAAGCTCTATCAGTAGAATTACTGATAAAATACTTCCTGTTGCCAAAGAATGGCAAGATAGACCTCTAGAAGAAAGATATGCTGTAGTATTTATGGACGCTATCCATTACAATGTTCGTAGCGAAGGGCGCATAGTTAAAAAGGCGGTCTACATAGCCATTGGAATTAATATGGATGGTATGAAAGAAGTATTAGGAATGTGGGTTGGTGAAAATGAAAGTGCTAAATTCTGGCTGCTAAAAATGAATGAATTAAAAAATCGGGGTTTAAATGATATTCTCATCGTATGTGTTGATGGATTGACAGGCTTTTCTAATGCTATCTTAGCAGTTTATCCTGATACAGAAATACAACAGTGTATAATCCATCAAATTAGAAATACGACTAGATATGTATCCTACAAAGACATTAAAGAGCTGATGATAGACCTAAAAAAAGTTTATAAAGCTAATACAGAAGATATTGCTCTATTTGAATTAGATAATTTTGAAGAAAAATGGAAGAAGAAATATCCACAAATAGCTATTTCCTGGAAGTCTAATTGGGCCAACTTATCTACATATTTTAAATATCCACAAGAAATCAGGACTCTAATTTATACAACTAATACAATAGAGGGATTTAATAGACAGTTAAGAAAACCAAGTAAAAGTAGATCTGTTTTTCCTTCAGATGATAGTCTATTCAAGCTCCTTTATCTTATTACAATGGATATCACACAGAACTGGACTGGGCGCCGAAGAAATTGGGGTATAATTCACTCCCAATTGCAAATATTTTTTGAAGAACGATTAAAGTAAGTGCAATCTAAAATATACCTTTTCAAAGAGGCTAATTTTAGGCTCTAATCTTGACATACAAAAATTAAAGTTCTAATATATTAAAAAGGAGAAGTAATAATTAAAGTAATTATACCTCTCCATTTTATAGAAATTTTACATTGATTTTTAGAGTTTACACAAAACTTGCAACAGCCCCTATTTTTCCATTTGCAGACTTTTTTGAGAACTCTCACTTTTACTTATTTTTTTCTTTTTTCTTTTTCTGAGTAAAATTAAATCCCTTAAATAATTTTCATTTTTAGCTTCCATCCATTTTTCCTGGAAATTATCATCTTTAATTAATGATGCTATAGATGCCAGAGTCTGTAGATGTAATTTATTTAATTTAGGACTGCTGACAAATAAAAATACAGCTTTTATTTCAGGGTGTTTTTCACTGAATTGAATTCCGTCTCTGCATCTGAATACAGCCATATGGAATGTATCTATATCTTCTATAACAATATGTGGAATAGCTGTAAAACCGGAGATAGCAGTAGTTATATCATTTTCCCTTTCAAAGAAAAGGTTCTCTAATTCCAAACTGTCTTTTCCTAAGATGGTAGAGAACTTTTCAGCTTCTAGCTTAATTAATTCTTCTAAACTAGTAAAACCTTTTAGGTCTACAATGGGAGCATCCATAACTATCTTATCAAATTCTGTGAGTTCAACGTCATCTCTTTGATGAATAATATCCCGGAGCTCACTCTCTAAGCTATGACCTAATTTGAGGTTATCGGTAATCCTGATTAAAAGGTGTAGTAGAGCATATTCCTTATTGGAATTTTTCTTTCCATAGATAAAATAGATAACTAAACTTATAAAAATAAGACCGATACTAGACTCTATGGCAGCGACTCCCAATTGAGCTATAAAAGATATAAATACAAATATAGTAAATATCTGAACCCATGGATATAGAGGGGCTATAAAAGATGGTCTGTAATTTTCTAAATTACTTTCCCTGATAATAATTACCGACAGATTAGTAAGGACATATGTCGTTAATATTACTGCTGATGCTGTTTTTGCCAATGTTTCTAATGGTAATAATAATGATCCGACCATAAGTAATCCTGTAGATATAATAGCCACTGTAGGAGTTTTAAATCTTTTATTAACTCCTCCTACAAATGAAGGAAATAATTTGTCCCGGCTCAGTGCCAGTGGATATCTAGACGCTGCCATGATCCCAGCATTTGCTGTTGAAATAAAGGCCAAGAGGGAAGCTACTGTAATAATAATATATCCTGGATTTCCTGCTAAGACCCTTGCAGCATCAGCAATAGGAGTCAGTGAATTGGCTAACTGATCTCCTGATAATACTCCTACAGTAACGAATAGTGTAGCAGCATATACAAATATTATTACAATTATGGAAGAGATTAATCCCTTAGGAATATTTTTCTTAGGATTTTTTACCTCTTCGGAGACACACGCTACAGTTAATAATCCTCCAAAAGATACAAAAATAAGGGCAGCACTAGATACTATAAGACCTGCACCTAAAGCAGTAAAAGGTGAACCTGAACTCACTAACGCTAATTTGTCGTTTACCACTTCGTAAATTTGGACAAAGGGATTAAAATTTGCCAGGTTGACATTGAAGAACCCAACAACTATAAAAATTCCCATTAGCAGTAGTAATCCTGCCACTATAATAGTTTCAAACTTACTTGCTGCTTCAACTCCTACGATATTTAATATCAAAAATACTGTAGTGACTAAAGAGGAGATGATGATCAATGTTTGATGATTCATGGTGTCTCCATATAATATTCCACCAATAACCCCAGCTATACCAAAGATTGCAAAAGCAGTTTTTAAGCAGATTGCAAACCAGCTAAGCACTCCGGAAATAGTTCCTATAAGAGGGCCGAGGGTTCTCATTATAAAAAAGTAATCTCCACCGGCTTTTGGCATTGCAGTGATCAGTTCAATAACTGACAGTGTGCCTACAAGTACAATTAATCCGCCTAAAATATAACCTAAAATCATCATTGGACCTGCCTTACTAAAGGCTATTCCAGGTAATATAAATATTCCTGAACTTATCATTGCTCCAGATGAAATGCTAAACACATCCATAAATCCAAGTTCCTTTTTTAGTTCCATAATATCACCCCATTAATATATTTTAATAATCTAAGTATACTCTATTTTTGTAACATTTCAAACTTAATTGTTAAGAAAAAACTAATATATTAATGGAAAACTAAGAGTTATAAAGTTATTCTAAATAAAAAAAACATCACAGAAAATTAGTGACGTTTTCTCTAAAAATATTTATTTTCTTTTTTTCTTTTTTCTTTTTCTAAGTAAAATTAGATCCCTTAAATAATTCTCGTCTTTAGCCTCCAACCATTTTTCCTGGAATTTCTCATCTTTAATTAATGTTGCTATAGATGCCAGAGTCTGAAGGTGTAATTTATTTAATTTAGGACTGCTGACAAATAAAAACACCGCTTTTATCTCTGGATGTTCTTCACTGAATTTAATTCCATCTCTACATCTGAATACAGCCATATGGAATGTGTCTATATCCTCTATAACAATGTGTGGAATAGCTGTAAATCCAGATATGGCAGTGGTTATTTCATTTTCTCTTTCAAAGAAAAGGTTTTCTAATTCCAAATGATTTTTCCCTAAGATAGTAGAAAATTTTTCAGCTTCCAGCATAATTAATTCTTCTAAACTAGTAAATTTTTTTAGATCTACAATAGGAGCCTCCATAACTATCTTGTCAAATTCTGTAAGTTCCACATCATCTCTCTGATGAATAATATCCCGGAGTTCGCTCTCTAAGTTATGTCCTAGTTTAAGGTTATCGGTAATTCTTATTAAAAGGTGTAACAATGCATATTCCTTACTGGAATTTTTCTTTCCATAGGTAAAGTAGATAATTAAACTTACAAGGATAAGACCGATACTAGACTCTATAGCTGATACTCCCAGCTGGGATATAAAATATGTGAAGACAAATATGGTAAATATCTGAATCCATGGATATAGAGGCGTTATAAAGGAAGGCCTGTAATTTGATAAATTACTTTCTCTGATTATAATCACCGATAAATTAGTAAGAATATATGTCATTAATATAACGGCTGATGCTGTTTTAGCCAGTGTTTCTAATGGTAATAATAAAGATTCAACTATGAGTATACCAGTTGATATAATAGCCACTGTAGGAGTTTTAAATTTTTTATTAACCCTCCCTACAAATGAAGGAAATAATTTATCCCGGCTCAGTGCCAGTGGGTATCTAGACGCTGCCATGATCCCTGCATTTGCTGTAGAGATGAAAGCTAAAAGAGATGCTATAGTGAGGACTATATATCCTGGCTTTCCAGCTAATATTCGGGCGGCATCGGCAATAGGAGTCAGTGAATTGGCTAATTGATCACCTGGCAATACCCCTACTGTAACAAATAATGTAGCTGCATAAACTACAGTTATGACTGTAATTGAGGAGATCATCCCTTTGGGAATATTAACTTTAGGATTTTTTACCTCTTCAGAGATAGAAGCAACCTTCAAAAGTCCACCAAAGGAAACAAAGATAAAAGCTGCTGTAGATATTATAACTCCTGCTCCTAGAGATGAAAAAGGTCCTCCGCTGGTAACTAATTCCAACTTATTGTCTACTAAATCATATATTTGAATAAAAGGAGTAAAAAAATCAATATTGATATTAAACATTCCAACGGCTATAAAGAGTCCCATTAATAGGAGTAAGCCTGCAACTAAAATAACCTCAAAGGTACTGGCGATTTCTACTCCTATAATATTTAAGAATAAAAAAATAGAGGTAACAATAGCCGATATAAAAACCAGAGTCTGGTGATCCAGGTTACTTCCATAGATAACTCCGCCGATAACTCCTGCTATACCAAAGATTGCAAAAGCGGTTTTCAAGCAGATTGCAAACCAGCTGAGGACTCCAGATATGGTACCTATGAGAGGGCCCAAGGTTCTCACAATAAAAAAATAATCCCCGCCGGCTTTTGGCATAGCAGTGGTAAGTTCAATAATAGATAATATTCCTGTAAAAGCAATTAAACCACCTAATATATAACCAAAAATCATCATTGGCCCTGCCTTACTAAAGGCTATTCCAGGCAATATAAATATTCCTGAACTTATCATCGCTCCAGATGAAATACTAAATACATCCATGTATCCAAGTTCTTTTTTTAGTTCCACAATATCACCTCGTTTTTTTTATTTAATAATCTGAGTATACTCCATTTTTACGTTATTCCAAACGAAGCTATTGGTAAAATTTAACTGATAATTATAAAGTTGTTCTTAGATAGAAGAGCCGCAATTAATTTTAAAGATTGTTATATTTTTCAACGGATCTCATTATAAATAGCAGATGTCTGTTTATCCTTCTTAATTTCTCCATTATTCTAAAATAAATATGAATTTCCATGGTATTTTCCTTTTTTTTATTAAACTGCAGGGTTTGATTAATATGTTCAGACCTTTTAATAAGGTCTTTTATTTTATTGTTATCTGGATATTTTAATAGATCAGAAAATTCAGAATTTAGTTTATTTATCAAAGAGTGAATCTTTAAAATAGCTTTTTTTCTGTGAGGATGAAAATGCAGGTCATCTCTTTTTAATTGCAGGTATTGTTTGGCTAAACTAGCTTCATAATCTCCTAAAGATTCATAAAAATCTGCTAACTCTAAATGGTATCTTACTTCTAGGACGGATTTATTGGAATCACTGTGTCTGAGAACAGAGGTCAATGAATCGGTTATGATGATCTGAATCTCGTCTAATTCTTGTTCAGCTTTAAACAATCCATCTACACATCTATCACACTTCTCAAAATCATTTGAGATAAGTATTCCAAAATCATGAAAAGCTTGTGAATATATATCGTTCATCCTGGAGATTAAAAGTTTAGATTTTTCTAAAACAATAAATGGAACTTTAGCTAGGTTATCGTCATCAATTTCTAAATTTAAATTTTGTTGACTTTCTGGAATAATATAATTAAGTAATTTTTCTAATTTAGTTGTAAATGGTAAAAATAATAAGGCGATGAAAACATTAAATAAAGTATGGGAAATTGCAATATATTTAACGATATCTTCCTCTGGGCTGGCTATGGAAGCAATAAACCTTACATAGAAAAAAAATAGTGGAATAATAATTGAAACTCCAATTATCTTTATACTGATATGGGCATAAGCTGCCTTTTTAGCACTGGTAGATCCAGTAAGAGATGCTAGAAAAGCAGTGATAGTAGTTCCGATATTTTCTCCTAGGACCAGAGCTACGGCACTGTTAGGACTTAGAAGACCTTGACTTGCCATAGCCATAGTTATTCCTACAGTGGCTGAAGATGATTGTAAAATAGCTGTAAGGAATGCTCCCATAACAGCAGATAAAATAACACCTTGAAAATTGGAGGCTTCAAATTTACTAAATAGCTCTATAAATGCCGGAAGATCTTTAAGGGGTCTAATTCCAAGTTTCATTAGTTCTAATCCAAAGAAAATCATTCCGATTCCTAAGATCAAATTACCCCTTTGCTTCCACCTGGATGATCTATGAAAAAGAAAAAGAAAGATACCGATTCCTGCTATAGGTAAGCCGTATTTACCGATTTTTAAAACTAAGAGCCATCCTGTAATAGTAGTTCCTATATCTGCACCTAAAATTATACCTATAGCCTGTCTCAGGGTCATAAGATTTGCATTTACAAACCCCACGACCATAACCGTCGTGATAGATGAAGACTGAATAATAGCAGTGATAGTAGCTCCTACTCCCAACCCCATGATTCTATTAGAAGTCATACTATTTATGATATTTCTTAGTTTTTGCCCTGCTAATTTTTGTATACTGTCAGACATTCGAAACATCCCATAGAGGAAGATGCTTAATCCACCGATAGTATTAAATAATATCTTTAATGACATCTCCATAAGATCACCCCTTTAATATCTCTTAAACGTACTTTTCGACTGTCTATATCTAGTTTCCCTAACAAAAAATTATATTTTATTTTACCGCAGATTGTTTGAAGTCTTTGTTCATTGGTATAGTAGACCTTATAAAAATTCCCTTTTTTTAATCTGTATTTAGATGTTTTTTTCTGGTTCCATAAATAATCCAAATAATCTAAATATAGTAGTGCTTTATCTTTAAGGGATTTCTCGTAGAGATCTATGATATTTTCAATATCTATATTTTTATAATTGTCTGTATATTTGTTTTTATGAGTAGAAATATCATAAACTGTTTCTAAAATTTTAAGCTGGGATGGCGTATAGAACTTTGTAGGTAGGAGACTGCTCTTTTGATTATTACACCTCTTACAGAGGAGAACTGCGTTATACATATCACCTATTTTCAATCCATATCCCAGGGATAGGGGCATATGATGATCTATTTGCAGGTTTTTTTTACTCCCACAATTAAAACAGCGATGTTCAAATAGATGTTTTATCCATTGATTGTCAGCATATGTAAAGTTTGAATCTATAATTTTATGTCTTTCATATCGTTTTCCCTTAACTTTAAATATCTTATTAATTCTTTTTTCGGTAATACTAAAGGGGATCTTACTTTTAAAATCCCCTTTGATTATTCTGTATGCAACTTCTTCTTTTCTTTTAATAAGTTCATCTATCCCATAAGGTTTCCCCCTTATATAAATTTATATCCATTTTTTCTCAGCCATCTACGGTGAGATTTTGGATCTTCTATATATTTGCCTATATATTCCCAATATTCCTTGGAATGGTTAGGATGTTTTAGGTGACCTAGTTCGTGTACCACCAAATATTCAATAATATTTAGTGGTATTTTTACAAGATTAAGGTTAAAAGTAATAGTTCCGCTGGAATAGCATATTCCCCATGCAGATTTTAATGGCTTAATCTTTATTTTCTTTGGATAAAGTTTCATAAGTTTAGTATATTTTTCGAGATATCCCTCTAAAATCCTTTTTATTTTTTGATGATACCATTCATTTAAATGGAAATCAAACTCTTCTGAGTCATTAAAAATTATATCTTGTCCCATTATTTTTATGGGAACCTCGGATTTTTCTCTCTTCAAAGAATAGAGTTTACCCAGATAATAGATCCCTGAGTTATCAAGTACAGAGGCATATTTTTCCAATTTTTCCTCTATCCATGCAGATTTTGTTTCTATTAATTTTAATCCGTAGGAGTAGGATATTCTTATAGGAATACTTAAGATGATCTCCATAGATGGTTTTACCTGAAGGGAGATATTTTTTTTCTTTTTCTTTATTATACTCAGTTCACGTTCTTTATTTCCAATAACTATTTTATATTTTTTTATCATTTTTTCCCTACAAGTAAGAATAACGGATAATTTTTATTGTTTTTTTCCATAATAAAAATATTTTCAACTATTTTTATCTCTTTAAATCCTGCACCTTTAAAAATTTTCTCTAAAAATTCATTTGAGAATCCCAAGGCATAAATTCCATCTAATGAATCATGAAATGAACCATCTTCTTCCATTAGATCTGCGATAGCTATCATCCCATTAGGGTTTAAAGAATCATATAGTTTTTTTGCTAATTTTGATATATCTTCAATATGGTGCATAACCATAGAACTCATAATCAGGTCAAAGGTTGAGGTGATGTCAAATATTCCTGTAAGTTCTGTGGTTAAATTTTTGTGATTTTTGCCTTTTTCATTTAAAATATCTAACATATTAGAAGCCAAATCTATCCCATGGACTGCTCCGACTTCCTCTATTAATGGGAAAATTAGAAGTCCGGTACCACATCCAAAGTCTAAAATGTTCATATTTTTCTTTAATTTTATATTGTTTTTTATTGATTTGGCAATTGCATTGCTACGCTCTATTTTTGACTCTGTATCCCAATCTTTTGCACGTTCATTAAAATCACTCATATTTACTCCTCCTAATTATTTTTTCTAGTATAATTATACAATAAAAAAGCCATAAACAAATGATTTTGTTTATGGCTTTAAATTTTAATATTACGAGATCTCTAATTCTACCTCGGCTGGTTCTAAATCTCTGCCTTCTATTCTTATGTCATCCCAGAGTTTAAAGCTTCCTTGAATTCCAATTTCATTTGGATTGAAGTCCCAGTCATCTTGGGTTCCATTTTTCATTCTAGCTTTATAATCTTTTAGACATATTATAGTCGGTTTATACATAACTAAAATACCTACTATATTAACCCATGCCATCATTCCTACACCAATGTCACCCAATGTCCAAGCCATACCACCAGACATAATTGTACCTAAGAATGTGAATCCTAAAAATACGATAGTTAATATCTTTCTAATTTTTTTACCAGAAGCTTCATCTCCAAATAGATAGACTGCAGCTGAGTCACCATTCCAGAAATAGGCTAATATTGTTGTAAAGGCAAAGAACATGATAGCTATTGCTACGATATATGCTCCATAACCAATACCAGCATCCAATGCTGCAGTTGTATTAAGTGGTCCAATTGTAGAGGCAGTCATCTCAGCAGAAGATCCAAATCCAGAGTAGATCTCTTTTCCAGTAGGGCTGAAAACTTTGTAAGCGCCAGTGATGATGATCATCAATGCAGTTGCAGTACATACAAATACAGAATCTATATAGATAGAGAAAGCTTGAATTAATCCTTGTTTAGCAGGATGTGAAGTGTCTGCAGCAGCGGCAGATGCAGGACCGGTACCCTGACCAGCTTCATTGGAGTAAATTCCTCTTTTAACTCCCCACATAACAGCACTACCTACGATACCGGCAAAGGCTTCTTCTTGACCAAATGCAGATCTAACGATTAATACTAATGATGGAACAATATCTCCAGCATTTAAAGCGAGTACTATAAGAGCTACGATGATATAAGCTATAGCCATAAATGGAACTACAACACCGGCAAATTTCGCTATTCTTTTTGCACCACCAAATATAATTATCGATAATAATGTAACAATCGCTAATCCAGTTACCCATGTAGGGATTCCAGTAGCTGTCTGCATAGATCCTGCAATTACATTAGATTGTACAGAAGGCATAAATAGTGACATACCGGCTACAGTTACAACAGCAAATAAGTTACCATACCAAGCTTTACCACCTAAGAAACCTTTTTTAAAGTAGTAAGCTGGACCTCCCCTGTATCCTCCTTCGATTTGTTCTTTATATAATTGACCCAATGTAGATTCAACATATGATGAAGCTGCACCTAGAAGTGAGATAACCCATAACCAAAAGATAGATCCCGGTCCACCTAAAGCAATAGCTGTAGCAACTCCTGCAATATTACCTGTTCCTACCCTTCCAGAAACCGACATACACATTGCCTCAAATCCACTTATTGAATCTTTGGATCTCTCTCCTGGCTTAACATCTTTTCCTAATAATAATCTTATCATCTCTTTTACCATAAAAAATTGTGCTCCTCCAATCTTTAAAGTGAAGAAGAGTCCTGCTCCCAGACAAAGATAGACAAGCAGCGGTGACCAAATAATACCATTTAACTGATTAATAAAACTTTCCATAAAATACCTCCGTTTAAATACAATTTAAAATAATTGAAATTCGATCTGAATAATTGGAACGATAGTCTTTATCATTGGTAACAATTAAAGGATAGCACCCTACAAATAAGATGTCAAACCTGAAAAGAAACACTTTATTTGTTTTTAGGACAGAGCGAAATTTGTCCGGTTGGGAGTTAGTGAAAAAAATATTTTGATTTTGATGTCGAAAACGTTAGGAACGGATAACGTTTTTGTTGTAGAAAAGAGTTGGTTTATAACAAATAAAAAGAGAAACCCCTACTAATTAATAGGAATTTCTCTTTTTATTAAAACTTTCTTACAAAGTGAATTAAATAACAATCTTGCTGTATTATTTAAATTTTTTTACTTCCTCAAAAAAATCAAAGCTTAATTCTTTTCTAGGTATTTTTTAACTAGGTTTTCACTATTTTTTACAATTTCATCGATCTCTAAATCTTTAGGATATAGAGGCGGAAGGAATGCTAAGTCAACATTTGTGGGTTTTGGAAACTTACTTCCAATAGGCATAGATTTATAAGCACCATCAATAACAAATGGCTGAACTGGTATATTTAAAGTTTTACTTAGTATAGCAAAGGCTTTTTTAAATTCTGCCATCTCCCCATCCCTGCTTCTAGCCCCTTCAGGGAATATAACTAAATTTTTTCCTTGACGAAGAACCATAGCAGCAGTTTGTAAAGTTTCACTTAAGTTATTATCTAAATCTAAAAGAATTATATTTCCATGGTCAGCACCCCATTTTTTCAATGAACCGTTAAAATGTTTAGATATAGCTAGGTAATAGGTATTTTCTAAAATTTTCTTGTTCATAGCTGTATTGAGTATAAAACCATCTAAGAAACTTTGATGGTTTCCTATGAAGATTGCCGGCTGATTAGTTATATTATCTAAACCGCTTTTATTTATTTTAATATATCCCTTAAAAAATGGAGTCAAGATACACTTTGCAAATTTTAAGGCTGCACTAGATTTAGGTATAAAAACATCAATATCCTTATTTAGTATTTTAGACCAGTCATTTTCCTTCTCTGTAATTTCTACTCCCTTGTCATGTAAAAATTTAGACAGATCAAATAAAGTAGGGTACTGAGAAAGCTCTTCCTCCATGATGATAATATTGAATGTATTTCCAACAAATGACAATAACTCTACAAAATCCAATGAATCCATCCCTAGATCTAATTCAAAATGGTCTTTTGGTGTAGAAGATACTCCTTTTAAATTTTCTATGAATTTTTTCAATATTAAGTATTCTTTTGTAGTTGGTTCTGTTATTTTTTCTACAACTCTTTTTTTATCCTCTAACAGGTCTTTTAATTTAAATCTTCTAAGTTTCCCCAGCCTTGTTTTAGGCAGTTCCTCCTGCACAATTTTGATATCTAATATTTTTCTATAGCTAGGAGCTTCGATATTATATGGATCTATAACATTCCATTTGATAGCTTCACTTATATTTTTTATGCCTTCCTGCTCAATAACTGCAAAATTTGGATATACAATTGCAACTAGATGGCTTTTATGCTCAGTAACAGCTAATTCAGAAATTAAATTAGTTTTTTTCATAATACTGTTTTCTATATCTTGCGGATTGATATTTTTCCCGTTTGGAAGGACAATCATCTCTTTTTTTCTACCTATAATGTAAAGGTAACTGTCTTTTATCTCCCCTAAATCTCCTGTATGGAACCAGCCATCTTTGTCTATTACTTCTGCTGTAGCTTCCGGTTTGTTATAATACCCCTTCATTACGTTTTTTCCACGGGCAATAATTTCGCCATCATCAGCTATTTTTAATTCGATTCCTGGAAGTGCTCCACCACAAGATCCGGGTCTTATATCATCATATCTGTTAAATGTAAGGATTGGAGATGTTTCAGTAAGACCGTAACCTTCTAGCATTCTAAATCCCAGAGTATTAAAATCTTTAACGATCTGTGGATCTATCTTAGCTCCTCCAGAAACCATAATATGCATGTGTCCGCCAAATCCATCTTGCACTTTTTTAAATATCTTTCTACCAAGTTCTATATTGTTTGTTTTAGAAACAATTTTAAATAGTGTTCTAGGGATGAAGTTAGCATTTATTTTTTCCATTATTCCCTTATGAAACATCTCCCATAATCTAGGAACTCCTATAAATAATGTAATCTTATATTCCTGCAATGCACCTTTAATGGCAGCAGAGGAGAGATCATCTAAGATAATAACTGTACCTCCAATCTTTATAGGGAGGATCAAGTTTCCCATAAGTGGAAGGACATGGTGCATAGGTAAAAGGGCTAAGATTCGATCAACTTCACGGTATAAACCAACTTTAGCAATATTATCGATATTGGAAAGGAGGTTATCCATAGTAAGCATAACTCCTTTAGGATCTCCAGTAGTACCTGAAGTATAAAGAAGTAGGACAGTTCGATCTCCCACAGGAGCTTCAATATAGTCTTTTTTACCTATAAAATTTTCAGGAACTTTTACTTCATCTAAATTGATGATAGGGATATCCAATCCGGATATTTTAAGTGCTTCTGCAGCAACTTCTAAGTTTTTATTACTGGTATATAGATACTTTGGTTGTGCATCGGTTAAAAAATATGCGATTTCAGCAGCACTACTTCCAGCATCTACATTGATGGAAATTCCTTTTTTTTCCCAGATTGAAAATACAGCATATGCGATCTCAGGCCGGTTTTCTAAAAATACTAATACCTTATCCTCTGGATGTTCTAATTTTAACATATCTGAATAATATAAAATTCTTCTTACTAATTCTTTATACGTAATTTCAGTTCCCTTGTATATCAGGGCTGGTTTGTCTCTTGAAATAATAAATTTCATGATATTCCTCCTAAATTGTTGATAAACATTTTAACTTATTATACTATATTTATTGATGTAAAACAAACATACCCGAGAAAAAATAAGAATAAGGCTGTTATTTTATTTTTCTGGAAATTTATATAGAATTAAATATAAATTTTTTAATTAATTTAATAGGAAATTATAAGTAAATAAAGTATAGTCTATTAATCAAATAAAATGATTCATAAGGGGGGGGACTGACCATGTATGCTCAAGAAAATGATAGTCAATTAATTAATGTAGAGCACATCTTGCCAGAAAATTTAACGATTTTGCCAATGCTAACAAGACCAATATTTCCAAACATTATGATCCCTATAACTTTTTCAGGGGAGGTTTTTTTAAAAACTATCAAAATGGTAGAGGAAACAGAAAATAAATTATTAGGTTTAGTTTTTGTAAAGGAATTAAATCAATTTGATATTTTTAAATCAGAGTTATATGAAGTTGGGACAGTGGTAAAAATACATAAGATAACACCACTTTCAGCTAATACAATTCAGATAATAGTTCAGGGATTAAATAGATTTGAACTATTAAAAGTAATCAAAAAAGAACCTAATACAGTCTGGAATGTAAAATATGATAAAGGGGAGGAGGGTCCTCCAAATGATGAAATACGAGCTTATATGCTGGCAATCATGTCATCTTTAAAGGAAATTTTTAAGGTTAATCCGATCCTACAGGAAGAACTAAAGTTACTGATGACTCAGGTGAATTATGAAAAACCAGGTGTACTCATGGATCTTATTACATCTATGCTTAAAACTGAAAATAAAAACCTGCAGGAAGTTTTGGAAGAGTGGGATCTGGCCAAGAGGAGCAGACTGCTGTTAACAATGCTGAAAAAAGAATTAGAAATATCGCATCTTCAGCAAAAACTTCAAAAACAAATTGAGGAAAAAGTAAGTAAACAGCAAAAAGAATATTTTTTAAGGGAACAATTAAAGTTGATAAAAAAAGAATTAGGAATGGAAAAAGATGATAAAGAGACTGAAGTTGAAAAAATACTGCAAATATTAGAAGGAAAAACTCTAAGTGAGGAAGCTTTAAAAACTGTGGAAGAGCAAATTGAAAAATTAAAATTATTGGACAGCCATTCACCGGAACACAATGTGGTAAGATCCTATCTTTTAGCCATAGCTGAGTTACCGTGGGGGATCTATTCAAAAGATAGTTTGGATATAAATAAATCGAGAAAAAAATTAGATGAAGACCATTATGGGTTACAGGATGTAAAAAGTAATATATTGGAATTTATTAGTACTATTATGAAAACAGGAACTGTAAGTGGCGCTATCCTTTGTTTAGTAGGACCTCCAGGAGTGGGAAAAACTTCCATTGGAAAATCAATCGCCAATGCATTAAATCGTGAATTTTTCAGATTTTCTGTAGGTGGGATGAAGGATGAGGCAGAGATAAAAGGTCATAGAAGAACTTATATAGGTGCTATGCCAGGGAAAATATTACAGGCTATAAAGAAAGTCGGGACAGCCAATCCAATAATAATGCTAGATGAGATAGACAAAATAGGGAATAGTTATCAGGGAGATCCAGCATCAGCTCTCTTAGAGGTGTTAGATCCAGAGCAAAATGTTGAATTTTTAGATCATTATTTAGATGTCAGATTTGATCTATCTAAAATTTTATTTATAACTACAGCCAATCAGTTAGATACCATCCCTAGACCGCTTTTAGATAGGATGGAAATAATACAGCTGCCAGGTTATATATTAGAAGAAAAAGAGGAAATAGCAAAGAAATATTTGATTCCGCATCAAATGGAAGAGCATGGATTGACAAAAAAAGAGGTATCAATATCAAATACAACTCTGAGAGAAATTATTGATAAATATGCCAGAGAAGCAGGGGTAAGGGGATTAGAAAAAAATATTAAAAAGATAATGAGAAAAGCCACTCTGAAAATTGCCGAAGGGGAAGATAAAAAAATAAGTGTAAATAAAAAAAATATGGAAGAATTTTTAGGTAAACCAATCTTCACTACTGAAGAACTGTATAATAAAAACGTTCCTGGGGTGACATTGGGGCTGGCTTGGACATCTATGGGAGGAGTTACTCTATATATAGAAGCAAGCGTTATAGGTCACCAAGGTGGATTTAAGCAAACAGGTCAATTGGGGGATGTAATGAAGGAATCTTCAATCATTGCTTATTCATACATTAAATCTTTAATGTGCAAAGAGGACTGCGATAAAGATAAAAAAGACTTCTTTGATAAACACAGTATCCATCTTCATGTACCTGAAGGTGCTACTCCAAAAGATGGACCTTCTGCCGGAGTTACAATGGCACTTGCCTTATATTCACTGGCTAAAAATAAACCAATTAAAAATAATATAGCTATGACTGGAGAGATTACTCTGACTGGAAAAGTATTACCTATTGGAGGAGTAAGGGAAAAAACAATAGCTGCAAGGAGGGTAGGAGTAGATACTCTATTATTTCCAAAAGATAATAAAACTGATTTCGAGAGATTACCTGATTACATAAAAGAAGGAATTACAGTGCACTATGCTGATTATTTCGAAGATATATTAAAAGTAGTATTTTAAAATTACCCCTTAATAGAGATCGTATTAATTTTTAGAATTTAATCTTTAATTGATACGATCTTTAATTAAACAACAAATTAAGTCCGATAATGTATCAATATAAATATTTTTTAAAAACAAAATTACTAAAAACTTTTAAATATAGTACTATTAAAATAAATGGAGGTCAGATAATGATATTAATTCACGAAAAATTAAAAAAATATATGACTAAAAAAAATCTTAATATTATAAAAATTTCCCTCCACGTTGCCAAAAGTGGCTGATGTGCTGGAACGAAGACACTTCAGGTTGAAGCAGTGGAAAAGATGGAAAATGAAAATGGATTTACAAAATATGATGTAGATGGTTTAAGTGTATATATCTATGATGGATTGGAGTTTACAGATGAAGTAGAGATTAAATACGTATATTCAATACCTATAATAGGAACTGTCCTCAGTGCTTCCGGAGTAAGGATAAAAGATTAAAAATAAAGGAGTAAATATTTTAAAGAATTTTTTAATAGGGGAGCCTTTGGGCTTCTTTATTTTTTTTGTCTAGGAAATAATTAATTTAACTGTAAAAGAATATATAAGTTGGAAATAATAGTTTTAATAATTCTAATTTTATACAGGGAGGAATTATGGAAAAAAACTTAGAAATAAAAGACATAGTTTTGAAAAAACGAGATCTTCAAGGATATAAGGGAAATTATGGTCACGTAATAGTCATAGGAGGAAGCCGTGGATTTACAGGAGCACCTGTAATTACAGCTAATTCAGCAGTGAGATCTGGGGCAGGGTTGGTAACTCTTTGTGTAGAAGATGATATAGAAAGTATGGTGGTATCCAATCTTTTAGAGGCTATGAGCTGTACGTTCTCAAATGAGGTAAAGTTAAGAAAATTATTAAAAACTGCTACTGTAGTAGCTTTAGGACCGGGAATGGGAATGGAGAAAACTTTAAATATTTTAAAGTCTACTTTAGTTAATTCCACATGTCCCTTGGTCATAGATGCAGATGGAATAAATGTATTGAATAAAAATATGAAATTATTGAGAGGGAGAAAAGTGATTTTAACTCCTCATCTAGGAGAATTTTCAAGACTCACAGGGTTAGATATAGAAGAGATAAAAAAAGATAGGTTAAATATAGCTAAAGAATTTGCCACATTTCACAATATAGTTTTAGTTTTGAAAGGACACAGGACTCTCATTACCGATGGGAAGAAAACATACATAAATACAAGTGGAAACCCTGCCATGGCAAATGGAGGTATGGGGGATTCTCTTACTGGAATAATTGCCTCTTTAATAGCACAGGGCTATGATCTGTTAGAAGCTGCTTATATGGGGGCTTATATCCATGGTTATATAGGAGATGAATTATTTCAGGAAAGATTTTGTGTTACAGCAAGGGATATAATAGAGTATCTTCCTATATACATGAAAAAATTTCAAAAATAAAAGTATAAATTTAAGAAAATAGGATTCTTTTCCTGCTTTTTTTAATAAATATGATAATTATACTTGTAATTTAAATTAATTTACAAGTATACTGTAAGTATAATTAAATTGCTGTAGGGGAGAATATATGCTGAGAATAAAGAGTTTAACGGTTGTGAGCATTTCAAGTGTAATAGTTTTTATATTTATGTTTATTTATTTAAAAAAATCAATTGATACAGATTATAAAAATTTAGAAATAATTAGATCACAATCTATATATCATCTTATAGATCATGAGTTTCAAGGGATATATAAAGATTTAGAAAAACTCAACATTGACTGGAGTAAATGGGATGATACCTATGAATTTGTAGAGGGAAATGAGAAAGCAAGGGGGAATTTTATAGAAAGTAATCTGAATTCTGGAGTACAACATGGGATATTATCAGATTTAAATTTAAATTTTATTATTTTTTTAGGTGATAATGGAGAAATTTTATATCAACAGGGTTATGATGATTTGTCAGGTAATGAAATATCTGCAAAAAAAATTGATCGGATAACAAAAAAAATATCTAATTATAAAGAGGAAACTGGAATGTTAATTGGAGAAAGGGAAGAGATTATTGTTTTTTCTAATTTGAAGATAACTGATAGCCAAAAGATCAAAAGATCAAATGGTAATTTAATAATGGGTTATTTTCTGAATAAAAATAAAGTTACAGCTATTTCTGAAAAATTAGGAATTCAACTTAGTATGGCTGGGATCTCTGAAAAATTAGAAATCCCATATAAGATTAATATAGGCAGAAATAAAATATATAATAAACTATATATTCCAGATCTCTCAGGGAAAAGCGTTATTTTTGATAATCAAAGAGATGCTGATATATTAATTCTAGGAAAAAAGAATATAAAAAAATATGTGATTGTACTATTTGTTAATTTTCTAATCTTGATATCTGCGATTTATATCTTTATGGAATATATTATAGTGAGAAGATTAAGAAAGATGGATCAGTCTGTAAGAGAAATTATAGAATGTCAAGATTTGGGGAAACGTCTTAAGATCAATGGCAGAGATGAAATTGGAAACTTGGGAGAAAATATAAACAATTTATTGGAAGACCTTGAGATTATGAAGGCAAAACTATATAACTTAGCCACCTATGATGTGATGACTGGAATCTTAAATAGGCACACGGGATTAGAAAAATTAGAAAAAAATTTTAAAAAAGCTCAAAGTAATAATGAAATTTTTACAATAGCTTTTATAGATATAAATGATTTAAAATATGTAAATGACAGGTATTCCCATGAAGAGGGAGACAAATTAATTAAAAATGTTGTAAAAATTATAAAAAATAAATTGAAATCAGAGGATATTTTTTTAAGATTTGGAGGAGATGAGTTTATTCTGGGATTTAACAGATTAAACTTATTAGAAGTAAATCTATTATTTAATGAAATTGAAGAAAATTTAGAAAGTTACGATAATAAATATCAAAAGAAATATACACACAGTATTAGTGTAGGAACAGTAGAATGTTGGAAAGATAAAACTTTAGATGAATATGTTAATATAGCAGATATCAACATGTATGAAAATAAAAGATATAAAAAGAAATTTCCTGAAAGAAAATATGTAAAATAAAGAAAAGAGGTATAATTATACCTCTTTTTTTATGCGGAAGTTATTTTTCACAATAAAAACAGACTTTTTTCCCTTTAAGGTCTATCCACTTTCCTCCTAAATCCTCTATCTGCGAGATACATTTAGGATTTTTACAGCTTTTGTCTATCCCGTTATATGTAGGTTTAGTGTGATCTTTCATGAGTAAGCTCATGATAGACTGCCTGACAAAAACACCATTTTTAGCCTGGGAAAAATAAACTGCATTTGGAGTAGAATCTAGGTCTGTATGGATCTCACCTACTCTGGGTAGTGGATGAAGAATTTTTAAATCAGATTTGGATATTTTTAAAATTTCTTTATCTATTTGATATTTACCGGCACATTTTTTAAAATCTTTGGGATCATCAAATCTTTCCTCTTGTATTCTAGTCATATACAGGATATCTACATCCTTCATAATAGGTTCATAGTTTTCTAAAACTTCATATTCTAAAGAAAGAGAATCTAAGATGTAAGATGGTATCTGCATCTCAGGAGGGGCTATAAAATAAATTTTATTCCCGCTGAATTTATCTAGTGCCTTAGCTAGTGAGTGAACAGTTCTTCCATATTTAAGATCTCCTACAAATGCAATTTCTAAATTATCTAATCTCCCTTTTTCCTTCTGTATAGTATAGAGATCGAGTAAAGTCTGGGTAGGATGCTGGTTGGCTCCATCACCTGCATTTATTACAGGTATATCTAATATTTCACTGGCTCTCTTAGCCGTTCCCTCATAGGGACTTCTGATTGCCATAATGTCAGTATAGAGGCCCATCATAGTGAGGGTATCGGAGATTGTTTCCCCTTTTTTTAGGGAGTTATTTCCTCCTCCATCTAACTCTATGACCTTTCCTCCTAATCTGTACATAGCACTTATAAAAGATAACTTAGTCCGGGTAGATGGTTCAAAAAACACAGTGGATAAAATTTTATTTTCCAACTCACAAGGTTTAGGGTCATTTTCCAATTCTCTTGCCTTATCTAAGATACTTAAGATATCTGTTACTGTTAAATTATTTAATGATAGTATTTCCTTCAAATTTTCCTCCTTACTTTCCTTTTTTTTAATGATTTCTCTAAATGAACATAAATTAGATATTATGAAAGAGGTCGTTATACAACCTCTTTCAAATTTTTTATTAAATTATATTTTCCCGAATATCCTACAGCAGAGTCTATTATATTTGGCTGATATCAAAGATATCTAAGTCTCTGGTATTTACATCCTTTTCCATGATATTTAATACTGCATTTAGTGTATCCAATGAAGTTAACACTTCTACACCGTATTCTATAGCAGTTCTTCTTATCTTGAATCCATCTCTTTGAGCATCATTTGCTTTTGTTGGAGTGTTGATAAGTAGATCTATTTGTTGAGTTTTTAATTTATCGATTATATTAGGAGATGCTTCATTTATTTTATTGACCGTCTCACATGGAACTCCATTATTATTTAGATATTCAGCAGTTCCACCAGTTCCAATCATTGTACATCCTTGATCTATGAGTCTTTTAGCCAGGCTGAAGAACTCCTCTTTGTCACTTCCCTTTATAGTGGCTAAAACTCTCTTATTTTTAATCTCATGGATTCTGTATCCACCTACAAGACCTTTGTAAATAGCTTCGTCCATATTATTTCCTATTCCCAGTACTTCTCCTGTAGACTTCATCTCAGGTCCTAATGATACTTCTACACCACCAAGTTTTTCTGTAGAGAATACTGGTACCTTTACTGCTACTAAATCTGGTTTCTTATATATTCCCGTACCATATGGCAGATCAGCCAATTTTTGTCCCAGCATTACTTTTGTTGCCAGTTCGATCATTGGAACCCCGGCTACTTTTGATATATAAGGTACTGTTCTAGATGATCTTGGATTTACTTCTATGATATATAATTTGTTTTCATAGGCTATAAATTGTATATTCATCATCCCTACTATATTTAATTCTTTAGCTAATTTTTTAGTGATCTCTAAGATCTCTTCTTCTGTTCCTTCATATAGATTTTGCTGCGGATAAACTGTAATTGAGTCACCAGAATGAATTCCTGCTCTTTCAAGATGTTCCATGATTCCAGGAATAAGAACGTTTTCTCCGTCACAGATTGCATCTACTTCGATCTCTACACCATTTAAGTATTTATCTACTAATACTGGATTTTTAGGATCTCTAATGAATGAAGCTTCTAAATAACCTTTTAAGTTTTCCTCTAGGTAACAGATCTCCATCCCTTGTCCGCCCAGTACATATGAAGGTCTTACCAACACCGGATATTTTACTTTTTCAGCTTCTGCTATACCGTCTTCAGTATTCCAAACAGCTCTTCCCTTTGGTCTATTTATATCTAGTTTTTCTAAGATAGCTTCAAATCTTTCTCTGTCTTCAGCGGCATCTATCATCTCAGCAGAAGTACCGATTATATTAATTCCTAAGTCTGCCAGATCATTTGCTAATTTTATAGCAGTCTGTCCGCCAAATTGGAGTATAACTCCCTCTGGATTCTCTTTTTCAATTATGTTCATAACATCTTCTAATACCAATGGTTCAAAGTATAATTTATCGGCAGTTGAGAAATCTGTAGAAACAGTCTCAGGATTATTGTTTATGATAATAGTCTCTATATCTAAATTTTGTAATGCTTTTACTGTGTGTACTGTACAGTAGTCAAATTCAATTCCCTGTCCAATTCTTATAGGCCCTGATCCGATTACTATAACTTTTCTTCTGTCTGATATCTCTACTTCATCATGCATATCGTAAGTTGAGTAGTAATAAGATGAAGAAGCTTCAAATTCTCCTGCGCAGGTATCTACCATCTTGTATACAGGCATAACGTTTAACTCTTTTCTTTTAGCGACTATATCATCTTCACTAATCCCCATAAATTTTGCCATTGCTCTGTCTGAGAAACCTTTCTTCTTCCAGTTTCTAAGATTTTTAGGAGTAAGGTCAGATAATTTAGTTTTCTTTAGAATTTCTTCCTGGTTCACTATCCATTGAAGTTTCTCCATAAAGAATGGATCCATCCCGGTAATTTTTTGTAACATAGTCTTTGTATATCCACGTCTCAGCATCTCAGCAAGGTCAAATATTCTTTCATCGTCTGGGCTCACTACCCTTTTCTTTAATTCCTGCATAGATCTAATTGTAGAGGCCTTATGCTCTAAACCGTATTGTCCGATCTCCAATGATCTCACACCTTTTAAAAATGCCGATTCAAAGTTATTTCCAATAGCCATAATCTCTCCAGTAGCCATCATCTTTGTACCTAATTTTCTGTCAGCCTTCTCAAATTTATCAAATGGCCACTTTGGAATCTTGACTACTATATAGTCCAGTGCCGGTTCAAAGCAAGCATATGTTTTTCCTGTAACTTCATTTTTTACTTCATCCAGAGTATATCCTAATGATAATTTTGCTGCTACTCTGGCGATTGGATAACCAGTAGCTTTAGAAGCTAATGCAGATGATCTTGATACTCTAGGGTTGATCTCAATAATTGCATATTCAAATGAATCGGGATTAAGAGCGAACTGTACATTACACCCTCCTACAATTCCAATCTCATCGATGATATTAAGTGCAGATGTTCTCAGCATTTGGTATTCTTTGTCAGATAGTGTTTGAGATGGTGCTACTACTATACTGTCTCCTGTATGGATTCCAACTGGGTCGATATTTTCCATATTACATACTGTAATTCTGTTTCCATTTATATCTCTCATTACCTCATATTCTACTTCTTTCCATCCAAGGATAGATTTTTCAACTAATACTTGTCCTACACGAGATAATACTAATCCTTTCAATAAGATGTCTTCTAACTCTTGAGGGTTATTTGCCATCCCTCCTCCAGTACCACCTAGTGTATATGCAGGTCTTACAATTAATGGATATCCTATTTTTGCAGCGAACTCCAATCCATCTTCTAGGTTCTCAACTATCATACTCTCTATAGTAGGTTCCCCTATCTTATTCATAGCATCCCTAAAGAGGTCTCTGTCTTCTCCTCTTTTGATAGAATCAATAGTTGTTCCCAATACCTTTATATTGTGTTCTGCCAATATTCCACTGTCTTCTAATTCTACTGCCATATTAAGAGCAGTTTGTCCACCCATTCCAACTAAGATTGAATCTGGTTTTTCCTTTATGATTACCTTAGTTACAAATTCCAATGTAATAGGTTCTATGTATATTCTATCGGCTACACTTTTATCTGTCATTATGGTAGCGGGGTTAGAGTTTATTAATACTACTTCTATTCCCTCTTCCTTCAATGCTTCACAAGCCTGGGTTCCAGAATAATCAAATTCAGCAGCTTGTCCTATTACAATTGGTCCTGATCCTATTACAAGGGTTTTCTTTATATTTTTATCTAACATTGAGTTAACCTCCATATATTTAAATTAGTAATTACTAATTTTTTTCTAGTATATTGTCTTTCTTTTATATAACCATTAATTATCTGCTCTATCCCAACATCTTAATGAAATCATCGAATACATATTGAGAATCTTCCGGTCCTGGTGCTGCTTCTGGATGGTATTGTACTGATGCTATCTTATTCTTGTAATCTTTCATTCCCTCTACTGAGTTATCATTTAAGTTTATTTGAGTGATCTCCACACCTTCTGGCATTTTATCTACTACATACCCATGGTTTTGAGATGTGATAAATATCTTATTTTTTTCCAAATCTTTTACCGGATGGTTAGCTCCTCTATGACCAAACTTTAATTTATTAGTTGATCCTCCCAATGCCCAAGCCAGCAGTTGGTGTCCTAAACATATTCCGATTATAGGAGTTTTTCCAATCATTTTCTTTATTTCATTTATTACATCTGTTAGATCAGCGGGATCTCCAGGCCCATTAGATAAAAATACACCATCTAGGTCATAGGATAATATCTCCTCAGCAGTTGTATTCCATGGAAATATAGTTAAGTCACAGTTTCTCTTGTGAAATGATCTGATGATATTTTGTTTTATACCAAAATCAATCATTCCGATTTTTTTATTTACTTTTTCAGCACCACAGGGAGCTTCATAGATCTCTTTTGTACTTACTGTACTTACTGCATCTATATTTGAAAAATCATTCATTGTATTTTTAATTTCTTTTTGTGTAAGCTCATCTACGGTGATGATAGCTTTCATAGAGCCGTTATCTCTTATGATCTTAGTTAGATGTCTTGTATCTATACCTTTAAATCCCATTATCTTATGTTGCTTTAGATAACCATCCAAGGTCATCTCACATCTAAAGTTATTTGGTAATTTAGCAGGTTCTTTTATTACAAACCCTCTTACCTTTGCACCATTACTCTCTAAGTCATCTAGGTTAAGACCGTAGTTTCCTATCATTGGATAAGTCATTACAACTATTTGCCCATAATAAGACGGATCAGTAAGAACTTCTTGGTACCCTGTCATAGATGTATTAAACACTAACTCTCCTACAGCTTCCTCTGTGTAACCAAAAGTTTTTCCTTCAAATACCATTCCATTTTCTAATATCAGTTTTGCCTTCATAACGCCTCCTAGGTTTTCATAAGTTTATGCTAAAAAAAAAAGAATAATAACTAAAATAGATTAGTCATTATTCTTTAGAATAAAATTATTATTAAAATTTAAAAACAAAGATACAGCTCCATATGCTATATAGGGAACATCTTTCAAAAATAAAGATTTGTTAAATTGAAATATATTGTTAAAATTAATTGGTACTACTAACGGTCTTTTATTTTTCAAATTTAACACCTCCTAAAATTTTCTTATATCAGAATATCAAAAATAATTGGATGTGTCAATATTTATTTTTGAATTCCGTTGAATATTGGTGTAACATAATATATAGCCTATTATATAAATAAAAAAGAGAAAGGGGGAGGAAGTATGAAGAAAATATGTATTTTATTGTTCATAACCTTAATTTCAGTTTTCAGTTTTTCAGAGTCAGAAAATATTTTTGGAAAGTTTGCAATTGGAGAAAATGTAGTTGTAGATGATGTAGATGAAGGTGATTTAGTTGTCGCAGGCAGAGAAGTAGTTATAGACAGAAATTTCTCTAAACGTGTAATTATTGCCGGGGAAAGAATTACAATAAACAGCAGATCGAAAGAGGTTTATTTAGCGGGAAAAGATATTAAAATAAATGGGTTAATAGAAGACGATTTAAATATAATGGCTAAAAATTTATATATAAATGCCCCTGTAGGTGGAGATGTCAGGATGGTTGTTGAAAACGCTGTTGTCTCAGATGGGGCAGTTATAAATGGTGATATTGAGATAGATGGAAGGCTTTTGATATCTAAGGGGGCAGTCGTTAAAGGAAATATCTACTATAAGGATCAACTGCCAGTAGTAGAAGGACGAGTCATGGGAGAACTTGTAAAAAAAACAGATAAAAGTTACTCCTATGAAAGACACTTTACTTTTCTACCATTTAAATTGTTTTCAGTATTTTATTTATTTATACTCACCTATATAATTTTTAAACTAAAAAAAGAGTTAGGAAGAGAAAGACTGGAGAGATATTTAAATAATAAAAGTTTAATTTTATTCAATGGGTTTGCAGCTTTGGTACTTATTCCTGCAGCTGTACTATTGCTCTTTATCACAATTTTAGGATTTCCTGTAGGAGTCTTATTGATATTATTCTATTTTATCTTGATGTTCTTGGCTGTTCCTATAGCCAATCTAATAATAGCTGCTAAATATTTTGACGAGATAAATTTTTTCAAACTTCTACTATCTAGTTTTGTCATAACAATTTTAATAAATTTACCATTTGTAGGATGGCTGATAAAATTATTCTTAATCTTACTTGGGTTAGGAAGCATAATAGATAGTTTTAAAAATAAAATGAGATTATAGTAAAAAGAGAGAGGACAACCCTTATGGGTCGTCCTCTTTATTTTATTTGTTCCCTGTTGGATTCAAAAATCAAATTAAATTTATCATTATGTTTTATAAATATGTTTACAATTTCAGGATCAAAATGTTTTCCGCTTTCCTTTGAAATGATTTTCATAGATTTTTCGTGGGTAAACCCGTCTTTATAGGATCTTTTTTGTCGTAGTGCATCATAGACATCAGAAAGAGCAACGATTCTTGCCTCTAAAGGAATTTCTTTACCCTTTAACCCCTCTAAATAACCCATACCATTCCATTTTTCATGGTGATAAAGTGCTATATTCTCTACCATAGATGGGAGGTTAGCATCTTTTATAAGGTTGTATCCTATTTTTACATGTTCCTTCATAGATTTAAATTCTTCTTCAGATAATTTATCTTTTTTCTTTAAAATACCATCATGAACTCCTATTTTCCCTATATCATGGAGGGAGGCATAGAAACCAATATCTTTAATAAAGTTTTTGTGACACCGGAGTTTTTCTGCAATTAATCTTGAATATTCATTGACCCTTCTTATATGGTTGCCAGTATCTTCATCATTATAGTAATTAGCATTTTCAAGAGTAGTAACAAGGGATAGGGTGATTTTTTGCAGAGCTATCTTTCTATTTTTAACATTCCTATAGGAAACAAGGGTAATACTCAATATCCCTAGGGAAATAACTAATATAAATATAGAAACCTTATAATCACTGGTAAAACTACTATAGTTAGCATTCCATTTTCTCATCAAAAATTTATTTTCTATATGAAGCTTAGAGAATACCTTATTTAAAACATTATAAAGCTGGGGATTGTCTTTGCTTACAGCAAAAGAAACATCGTATACTTTATCGGTAACTCCAGCAATTTTTATATCGTTTATTTTGATACCTGCAAGGTGATTTTCAATAGTTTTCATATCTCCTACCAAGAAGTCAACTTTACCTTCCCTCAAGAGCTTGAGGGATTGGGTCAGGGAAGGAGTGTCTATATAGGTGGCATTATTTAGATGACCTTTTAAGTAACTGATATAGTATGCTCCCTTGATTACTGCTATAGTGCTGTTTTCTAAGTCTGAAATATCATCTATAAATCCACCTGATTGCCGGTTATAAACGCTTAAGTTAAAGGAGTAATATGGTTCCGGAAATAAAAATTTTTTTTCCCGTTCAGGAGTTCTAATTAAAAGGGGGAGAATAAAATCTTTGTCAGTATGGGAGTCTTCATAAATCTTATCTTCCTTAACTATGTATTCTATATCTATATTTTCATTTAGTATGTTCTTTATAGAACTTATATAGTCAATTGAAAGCCCCTTTAAATTCCCTTTGGAATCTCTGGAATAGTAAGGGTAATAATTATCATCTTTTAAAAGAACTAACTGTAATTTTGAAAGACGGCTTAAAAATTCCTTCTCCTCAGAATCAAAATAGATACTATTTTTTTTATACTGTAGGAGGTACTTCCCTATAAGTTGTGATCTATCCTCATCACTATAAAGATCAATAAGTTTATTAAAAATATCTTTCAAGGGGCTGTATTCTTTTTTTATGGCAAATTTGAGATCAGAATTAATATCAGTCAATAAGATACTCAGTTTAACAGTATTGTTTAAGCCGATAAAATTACTGTTTTTTTCTATTTCACCTATATATAACAATGACTCATTCTGATTTAATTTTTTAAACGCTTGTTTTCTGTCTTTTACAAAAATAGGAGTTATATTTAAATAACCGTATTTTTCTATAAAATCATCATATAATTTATCCCCTTTTAAAAAAATAATTTTTTTATCTTTTAAATCCAAGATTTTTTTTATCTCCTGCTGTCCTATAACTGCTGTATTAAAATTATAGATAGATTTAGAAAAAACATAATAATTGTGGAGATCTTTTTTTTCAAGCATATCAAAAATTATTGCTCCATCTCCTCTTTCTTTGAGTTTAGACAACTCAAAGATCTCTTTTGGAATTATATTTAAGTTAAGATTAAAAATATTATTCATCTCTTGGATGATTTTAGGGTAGAGTCCCCTTTGATTTTTTTCAAGGTCGTAAAAAAATAAAAAATTATCAGAATTTTCTACAAATACGTCTATTTTTTTATCTTCTATTTTCTTTAAAAAAGTCATCTCCTTTTCTGAAAGAGAGATTTTAGATAGATCAATTTCAGATTTTGAATAAAGATTAGTTCCTAAAAAAAATATAATCAAAAAAATTATATATTTATTCATTTTTATCCTCCTTTTATTTTTCTTAGTAAATAAAATTTACTAAAAAATTAAAAATTTCCTAGTTAGAATAAAAAAAGGAACCTTAGGTTCCACTTTTTATTCTTATATTATATATTGCTGTTAGCTATTAAGATCATAACTAATTGTTCCAAATTAACTTTGTCTTCCTCAGAAAATCTATTCAATTTTGGACTGTCTATATCCAACACCCCAATTAATCTATCACCTTTTATCAGTGGAATGACAATCTCTGAATTAGATGCTAAGTCACAGGCTATATGACCCGGAAATTTATGTACATCAGGGACTACATATGTAACTTTGTCTTTGGCAGAACTTCCGCAGACTCCCTTTCCCAATTCAATTTTAGTAGTAGCTGTAAGACCTTGAAAAGGTCCTAAAATTAATTTTTCATTTTTCCACAAATAAAACCCTGCCCAGTTCAGATCCTCGATGTTATTAAAGATCAGGGAAGAAATATTGGCACAGTTGGCAATAAAGTCATCTTCATTTTCAGTTAAATTTTTAGCTAAGTTTAAAAGATAGGTGTAACTTTTAACGGGGTTACTATTCATAATGTCTACAACTCCTTAATTTTCATTTTAAGTGAGTATATCATATATACTATCCTTATGGAAAAGAAAATATAGATTTATTTTTCTATAAAAAAAAAAGAGAGAAATTCTCTCTTTTTTTATTGCTAGTTTTTCCCGCAGCATTTTTTATATTTTTTACCTGATCCACATGGACATGGGTCATTTCTACCAATTTTAACATCTTTTTTTATTGTCTTTTGTGTAGATAGTGCTGAATCATACATCCATGCTCCATCTATCTTTTTAAATACAGATCTTTCATGGTGAAATAAAGTTTTCCCATCTTCTAAATAGTAACCTTTAAATTCAACTATTCCTTCTGAATTTTCAGCTCCTCCATCTACAGTTTCAATGATCTCCAATTTATTCCACTCTGTAGATTCAGACCAGTGTTTGATCTCTTCCTTACTAAGGGTTCCACGTGTTTTAGGATTATGTGTATTATAGACATAATCTACCTCTCCTACAACATAGGCTGTATATCTAGATCTCATTGTATCTTCTGCGGTAATTGGTGTTTTTTCACCTAATATATATGGCTTACAACATTCTTCATAACTTAATTCTCTTCCACAAGGGCAATTTTTCATTTGTTTTCCTCCTAAATATTATGCATAATCGCTTATAATTATACCATATGTAGAGTAAATATCCTAAGAGTTCCTCTGCAGATAGATGATAGTATACAGATTTAAAAAAAAGTTAAAATTTAATTAAAAAAAGTATGAAAATAGGGTATACTAGAGCAAGAAGACAAAAAAAATCAGGGGGATAAAAAATGACTAAGAAATTAGAGGTTTTTAAATGTGAGATATGTGGTAATATTGTAGAGATAATGCATACAGGGGCTGGAGTATTAAGCTGTTGTGGAAAAGAGATGGTTTTACAGGTAGAAAATACAAGAGATGCTGCTATAGAAAAGCATATACCAAAAGTTATTAAATTAAGTGATGGTTATGAGGTTCAAGTGGGGTCGACTCTTCATCCTATGGACAAGGATCATTATATTGAATGGATAGAATTAATAGTGGACGGATGTGTATCTACTCAATTTTTAAAACCAGGAGATCTACCAAAAGTTACTTTTAAAGCGTGTTATGGAGAAAAAGCAGAGGCTAGAGCTTATTGCAATCTTCATGGGCACTGGAAAAAATAAAAAAATCCCTTGACAGTTCATTATGGCTGTGGTAATATCTCTAAAAGATAAAAAAGAGAGGGAGGAATATGATGAAATTTTTAACAATAAACAATAATTCTATAAATTTCATGGATAAATTTCTTATTTTTTTAACTGATGTTCCCTATGTTATATTTGGAGCAGTCAATTCGATTTTTAATTTTTATATTTATAATAGTGGGAATAAAAACTAATATTTTAGTTTTTATTCCTTTTTTTTTAAAATTAATATGAGAGTATTTAGGAGGAATATATGTTTTTAGAAGATGTTAAGGTAATAGAGAATATACAAATAGCAGATAATTATTATTTAATGAGGGTAGAAGGCAAAAAAATACCTCAACATTCTAAACCAGGTCAGTTTTTTATGCTCCAATGCAAAGACAACTCAAAAGTTTTAAGAAGACCCATAAGTCTACACAATGTAGATGGGAATATTTTAGAATTTTACTATGAAGCTTTAGGAAAAGGAACTAAAGAATTTACTCAACTATCCATAGGTGAGACTATAAATGTCCAGGGACCTCTAGGAAATGGCTATGATACAGATCTTAAGGGGAAAAATATAGTAGTAATCGGTGGAGGAATGGGAATGGCTCCAATTAAATATCTCATTAAAGATTTAAAAGATAACAATGATATCACCTTTATAGGTGGAGGAAGAAATGCAGGAGCTGTAAAAATAATAGAAAAATTCGATTTTGAAAATATTCAGCTAAAGGTAGCTACCGATGACGGTAGTGTAGGAATAAAAGGAAATACTGTAGATATACTAAAAGAGGTACTGAAAGATCAACATATAGATATAATTTATACATGCGGACCCCATCCTATGATGGAGGCAGTAGCTAAGGTAGCACAGGAAAATAATATAAGATGTCAAATATCTTTAGAAGAAAGGATGGCATGTGGAATAAAAGCCTGTGTAGGATGCTCGATATTGACTAAAAAAGGGATGAAAAAAGTTTGTTACGATGGACCGGTATTTGAAAGTACAGATATAGTAGACGTAGATGTGGTAGATCCAAATGGAGGATGTAAATAATGAGTAATAGATTAAATATAAGTTTTTTAGGGAAGAAATTAAATAATCCTATAATGACAGCATCTGGATGCTTTGGGTATGGATTGGAATACAAAAATTATTTTAATCCTAATGAATTAGGAGCTGCTGTATTAAAAGGAATTACTATGGAACCTAGAAATGGAAATCCAGGTACCAGAATTGCTGAAACACCATCTGGAATGTTAAATTCAGTTGGATTGGAAAACCCAGGGATTGAAGAATTTAAAAAATTAATACCATCTATAAAAAAAGAACTAAATATCCCTCTGGTAGCAAATATAAATGGGAAGATCTTGGAAGAATACATAGAAATCGCTAAAGAAGTTGAGCAAATAGAAGAGATAGAGATGGTAGAACTAAATATCTCTTGTCCCAATGTCAAGGATGGGGGGATGGCCTTTGGAGCTAATCCAGAGATGGCAAGATTAGTAACCCGTGAAGTAAGAAAAGTTTTAAGTAAACCTATGATTGTAAAATTATCCCCAAATGTAACTAATATCGTAGAGATTGCAAAAATAGTAGAGGAAGAGGGAGCAAATGGTGTAGCTCTTATCAATACTTTGTTAGGAATGGCAGTAGATATAAGAAAAAGAAAACCAATTTTAGGTAATATAATGGGAGGATTATCAGGACCAGCTGTAAAACCAGTTGCACTGAGAATGATATACCAGGTTTCCCAGGCAGTATCTATCCCAGTTCTTGGAATGGGAGGGATATCTTCTACAGAGGATGCAATAGAATTTATTATGGTAGGAGCCAGTGCTATATCATTGGGAACAGGAATGTTTGGTAACCCGACACTACCAATAGAGATAAAAAAAGGATTAGAAAAATACTGTATAGAAAACAACATAGAGAATATCAGTGAAATTGTAGGAGCAGCCCATCCTGATGGAGGAGCAGCTTATAGAAACAGACTAGGAGGGAATAATGAAATTAAAGGCTAAAGATAGATTAATAGTAGCATTAGATTATAAAACGTTGGGTGAGGTAAAGGATATAGTTAATGAAATTGGAGATGCCGTATCTACATATAAGGTAGGTTTAGAATTATTCTTAAATACTCGTGGAGAAGCGGTAGAGTACCTTCATAGTATAGATAAAAAAGTATTTTTAGACCTAAAATTCCATGATATCCCAAATACAACAACTATGGCATCGATGTTTGCAAATAAACAAGAAGTATTTATGTTTAATGTCCATGCAGGTGGAGGGCCTACTATGATGAAATCCGTTGCAGATATGCTGAAGGAAAATAATTCTGACTCCATAGCAATAGCAGTGACTATATTGACATCATTTACAGAGGAAGAGGTAGCTTCACATTTTAAAAGTAATTTAAATATCAGTGAATTAGCTAATCACTGGGCTGTAGAAACTAAGGAATCAGGATTACACGGAGTAGTATGTTCTCCCTTGGAAGCCAAGAAAATAAAGGAACTTTGTGGAGAAAACTTCTACACAATCTGTCCGGGAGTGAGACCACTATGGGCAGCTTCTAATGACCAAAAAAGAATTATGACTCCTAAGATGGCTGTTGAAAATGGTGCTGATTTCTTAGTAGTAGGAAGACCAATCACTAAATCAGAAAATCCAGTTCATGCAGCTAAATTAATATTAGAAGAAATCCAGGAAGGGTTAAATAATTAATTTTAAAGGATTAAGAAATTTAGACTTTTAGATTTAAAATTAAAGTAGCTCAAAAGAACAGGGAGGAGTTAAATTTGTTAATAAAAAATGCCAGAATAAACACTATAGACAATGAATATGAGATAAAAGATCTCTATATAAAAGATGGTAAGATTGCTGAAATAGGGTCTGATATCGACAGTTTAAATATAATTAGAGAGACGTTTTTATCCTCAGATGAAAATATAAAAAAATTAGAAATTATAGATTTAAAGGGAAAGAAATATCTTATCCCGGGAGTTATAGATCCCCATGTACATATGAGAGATCCGGGGCTGACACATAAAGAAGATTTATATACAGGGTCAAGAGCCTGTGCCAAAGGTGGGATTACCACTTTTATAGATATGCCAAATACAGTACCTACAACTACAAATTTGAGTGCACTTCAAGATAAAAAAGATCTGGCTTCAATTAAATCACTTGTAAACTATGGATTTCATTTTGGAGGTACCAGTACAGACAACAGTGATATTATCCCTAGTGAGGGGGTAGCTTCTACCAAGGTCTTTATGAATATATCTACAGGAAAGATGTTGGTAGAAAAAGATGAGGTTTTAAAAAATATATTTTTAAAATCAAAAATGGTATCAGTTCATGCTGAAGGAGAGATGGTAGAAAAAGCCATCACCTATAATGAAAAATATGGAAAAAAATTATACCTTTGTCATATTTCAAATGAAAAAGAGTTAGATATTATCAGAAAAAACAGAAAAATAGCTACAAAAAAAATATATACGGAAGTAACTCCTCACCACCTTTTCCTCAGTGAAAACGATATAAAGGGAAAAAATGAAATGTTATTTAGGATGAAACCTGAATTAAAAACAAACGATGATATAGAAGCTTTATGGAAAGCTATAAATGATGGAACTATTGATACCATTGGTACTGACCATGCACCTCATCTTCTTTCAGAGAAGTTGAAAAAGGTAACATTTGGAATCCCGGGAGTGGAAAACTCATTACCGTTGATGTTAGATGCTGTATCTAAAGAAAAGATCACTTTATCTAAATTGATAGAACTTATGTCTAAAAACCCAAGTAAAATATTTGGTATAAAAGACAGGGGAGAGATCAAAGAGGGTTACTATGGAGATCTGGTAGTAGTAGACCTAGAAAAAAAGTTTACCTTAGAGAATAAAACTACACTGTCAAAATGCGGGTGGACTCCATTTGATGGATATACAGGGTATGGTAAAATTGAAACTACAATAGTTAATGGAACGATAGTATATAATAAAAATGAAATAATTGAAAATACAGGGAGTGAGATCGAATATGAATAACGCTAAAAGAGTAGCTAGAGCACTATTAAAAGTAGAAGCAGTAAGATTAAATGTGGCAGAGCCATTTACCTTTGTATCAGGGATAAAATCTCCTATATATTGTGATAATAGAAAAGTTATCGGTTTTCCAAAGGAAAGAACAGATATAGTAGATGCTTTTATAGAAGCTTTAAAAGATAAAGAGTTTGATATTTTAGCAGGTACTGCAACAGCAGGAATTCCATGGGCAGCATTTATCGCAGAAAAAATGAATAAACCTATGGCTTATATCAGATCTAAACCTAAAGCTCATGGAGCAGGAAAACAGATAGAGGGAGCAGATGTAGAAGGTAAAAAAATAATCGTAATAGAGGACCTTATATCTACAGGTGGAAGTTGCATCTCAGCACTTGAAGCAGCAAGAAGAGAAGGAGCTAAAGATGTAGAAGTTATGGCTATATTCTCATATGAATTTA
Source organism: Fusobacteria bacterium ZRK30 (assembly GCA_024628785.1). Classification (NCBI taxonomy): domain Bacteria; kingdom Fusobacteriati; phylum Fusobacteriota; species Fusobacteria bacterium ZRK30. Next base: position 829,823 of record CP102404.1, on the reverse strand, counting down.
AAAAGGCCTATGACAGATTTGAAGAAGCGGACTGTAAATGGGAAACACTTTCTGGATTTCCTGATTTAATAGAATTAGCAGTTGAAGAAAATTACCTATCTTCTCAAGATGCAGAGGAAGCCAGTCAGTGGAATAAATCTCCTAATACTTGGAAAAAATAATCTCACATTTCAAAAGATTCTATAATGAAAATTATAGGGTCTTTTTTATTTGTGAAAAATATTAATAAGAGTCACAACTGACAACTAACAATTTAGCCATCAATAAAGAACAATCATGACTAAAAAAATTAATGCAGATAAGTGGCAAAAATATTATAGGTTTTTAAATGCTAATTATAGATCTGTGACAAATTACTCTTGGTTGTCACTTAAACACAAATTCATAAAAATAAATCATCAACAAACTGTCCTATAATTTTAATTATAGATTTTATTGAAAGACGTGATAATTAGGCATCTCTAGACATCAATAAAATCAATGATTTTTATTAAATTTTCGATTTAAGGCGCTACTAAAACAAAAGGTGTGTGTTTATACCCTTGAAACTCTTAAAATCAAAATAAGAGCTTCATCAAATTTTATACCTTTTCAAGGAATAGTCCGATTAATTAGAGTATTGAATATTTTATTTTTTAAAAAATATTTTAGTTTTAAAATTTGGCAGATAACAGAGAAAAAAATGAAATAATCTCTGTATTTCCTGTTTTTATAATGGAACATTCGGTTTTAGGTGAAGAGGTGAAGACTTTTACCCCTTTATTTTCAAGGATCTATTTCGAAAGTTCCGAAATAAACATTTTGGAACTTTCGTTGAAAAATAGTGGATTTTAGGGTATGATATAGTAAGTAGAAAAAATTGACTTAAAAGTTAAAATAAAACTAAATAAAAAATTATAGGAGAAATTTATGGATATAAATCAATTGGATGCTCTGAGAAAAAAATTAGAAGAAAATAAAGATGATCTAGTAATCAGCATGCTGTTAGAAGATAAGATAAAAGAACTAGAAAAACAATTAAAAAAGGGAAAGAAGAAAAGATCTGTAAACAGAGAAATTAAATATTTGACCAATGCAGAATTTGATAAACTAATGTTATCTTTTAAAGAAGCTGAAAACATATTTTCACTGGATAAAAAGAAACAACAATTTAAATTTTTTGAGAGAGATAAGTTGATTTTTCTCCTTGCCTATGAGTGCGGGTTGAGAGCAAGTGAAATTTCTAACTTAAAAAAGGAAGATTTCCATGAAAATAGTAAGGAACTATTCTGCAGAAGATTGAAGGGAAGTAGAAATAATACCATTCGTTTGACGAGAGGGACAAGTAAATTATTAAGCGAATATATCGGTTATGAGAATAACTCAAATTATATATTTTTAAGCAGAAAATCTACACCTCTCAGTCGTCAGCACCTCACGAGATTATGTAAAAAATATTTTGATTTGGCAGATATACCAAAAGAAAAACAACACTTTCACACTTTAAAACATACAGCTGGAGTTCATCTAGCTGATTGCGGCCTTGATATAAAGGAAGTTCAGTACATTTTAGGCCACAGAAATGTTGAAAATACTATGATATATTTCGATTTCACATCTAAACAACAAGAAGTTTTATATGGTAAACTAGGAAGAAATTAAGCAATTATAAAAATAAAAATTATTGCATGTAATTTGATAAAAATGGAAGAAAAAAAAGGAGATAAAAATCTCCTTTTTTAATTTCTTTAGTTCATCTTGTCGTTTAATTTTTTTCCAGCTTTAAACTTAACAGCTTTCTTAGCAGGAATAGTGATCTCTTCACCAGTTTTAGGATTTCTTCCTTTTCTTTCAGCTCTTGCAACTACTTCAAATTTTCCCCATCCGATAAAGTTAACTTCATCTCCGTTTAATAATACTTCCTCAACAGTTGTCATGAACGTATCTAATTTTCTTTCAGCTTCTGCCTTAGATTCAAAATTTCCTCTCTCTGCAAATAATGCTACGAATTCTTTTTTAGTCATTTTAATACCTCCCATTTTTTATCCCTTATAAAATAAGGGCTTCAATGCCTCTATCAATTTATACCATATTTAATAGAGGATTTCAACTTTTTTATATAATTATTATTCTATTTATTGTTAATGAATAGATAAATTTTATTCTAATATTGTATATTTTTTTAAAATAATAGTATGAAAATATCGAAATCGGTGGTATATAATATAATATGAAACACAATATTTAGTAAAAAGTGTGAAAAAAAAACTATATAATGGGGTGAAATTATTTTGAATGAGGTGAAGTGGCTAGGAGAAGAAAATATTTTGGGACAGGATATTTGGAGAAAAAAATATAAATATAGTGATGAAACTTTTAAAGAGTGGCTGGAAAGGATTTCCAATGGTAATCTCTTATTAAAGGAAGCTATAGTTAATAAAGAATTTATTTTTGCAGGAAGGATATTAGCCAATAGGGGACTACATAAGTTAGGAAGGAAGATAACGTATTCAAACTGTTATGTGTTAACTCCTCCTGAAGATAACTTAGAATCAATATTTGAAACAGCTAAAAAATTAGCTCGTACTTTCTCCTATGGTGGCGGATGCGGGATCGATATATCCAACCTAAGACCTAGGGGAACTGTAGTTAATAATTCGGCTATGGAAACCACAGGATCGGTATCTTTTATGGATCTATATAACCTTACTACAGAGATCATAGGACAAAATGGTAGAAGAGGGGCATTAATGCTTTCCCTTTCGATAGATCACCCGGATATTCAAGATTTTATAGGAATAAAGGGAGATCTTTCAAAAGTCCAAAAAGCTAATATTTCAGTTCGGATGACCGATGAATTTATGGAGAAAGTGAAAAAAGATGAATTGTTTACATTAAAATTTGAAGTTTTAGATACAGATGAGGTTATGGAAAAGGAAGTTAGAGCTAGAGAATTATTTAAAGAATTGGCACGGCAAAATTGGAATTATGCTGAACCAGGGATGTTATTTTGGGATAGAATATCAAACTGGAATCTTCTCAGTGAAGATGAAAATTTTGAATTTGCAGGAACTAACCCTTGTGCAGAGGAACCCCTTCCTGCAGGAGGAAGCTGTTTATTAGGATCATTGGTTCTTCCTAGTTTTTTAAATAAGACAAAAGATGAGTTTGAGTTTGATAGATTAAAAAAAGCTGTAAGGATAGGAGTAAGAGCCCTCAACGAAGTTTTAGATGAAGGCTTACCATTACATCCATTAAAGGAGCAAAGGGAATCAGTAGCCGATTGGAGACAGATAGGATTAGGTATTTTAGGAGTAGGAGACCTCCTTATCCAGATGGACCTCAGATACGGCTCTCCTGAATCTATAGAGTTTTGTGATACTCTGGGAAAGATCATTATCACTGAAGCTCTCAAAGAGAGTGCCATCCTTGCAAAAGAAGATGGAGCTTATCCTAAATTTGATTTAGAGACAATTTTAAAGTCACCATTTTTAATTGAAAACTCCGATGATGAAGTTATAGAATTAATAAAAAAATATGGATTAAGAAATTCCCAGTTACTTACAATAGCTCCTACAGGATCTATCGGTACTATGCTACAGATGAGCACTGGAATCGAACCTAACTTTGCCTTTTCCTATATAAGAAAAACTGAAAGTTTGCATGGTGAGGATGTATTTTATGAAGTTTTTGCTCCAATTGCAAAACAATATATGGAAAGATACGATATCGAGAGTATTGAAGATCTGCCTGAATCTTTTATAACAGCTCAAAATTTAGATCCTATTGAAAGATTGGAAATGCAGGCTACTTGGCAGAATAGAATAGATGCCAGTATCTCCTCCACTGTAAATCTAATAAATAAAACTACCATAGAAGAGGTTGAAAATATCTATCTAAAAGCTTGGGAGTTAGGATTAAAAGGAGTTACAGTATACCGATCTGGATGTGCCCGTGAGGGAATACTGACATTGGGAGAACAAGAGGAAGAAGAGACTTTAGAACTTTCTAGGGGAGAATTAAAAAGTATAGCTGAAGATACAATATATTACCCTAAAAATTTACGGATTGGCTGTGGAAAATTAAAGGTAATGATTGGATATTCTCCAAGTGAAAATAAGATTCAGGACCTCTATGTAATAAGGAGTGGATCTGGTGGTTGTGAAAAAAATATTCAAGCGGTGGCTATATTTATGTCCGGTATGCTTAGGTTAGGAGGAAACTTATTTATGCTGGAAAAGTCAATTGAAGGTATTAGTGGTTGTCCTGCTTTTGCAGGAGGAAATGCTGTAGGGAAAAAATTATCTAAAGGTGATACCTGTCCACTTGCCATCTTAAATATATTAAAGGAATTTGAAACTGAAATGGGATTAAAAGACTATGAAGCTGCACAGGCTTTTATAAAGCAGAAAGAAGAGAAGTTTAATGAAGAAACAGATGAAATATACAACCATAATGCAGTCTGCCCTGAGTGTGGGGAAAAATTAGAAATATCCGGTGGATGTTATTCTTGCAGAGCTTGTGGATATTCAAAATGTGATTAAATTTTGATTAAGTTGAAAACCTCCTACTTTTATAGTATTATATAAAAAAGAGTAGGAGGTTTATATGAAAATTTTGGTTATAAATGGTCCCAATATAAATATGTTGGGCATTAGAGAGAAAAATATATATGGGAATCTGTCATATCCTAAATTAGTAGAGATGATAGAAGAAAAATCTAAAAAATTAAAGATACAAGTTGAGTGTTTTCAAAATAATATTGAGGGTGAAATAATCAATAAAATTCAAAGTGGATATGGTGTATACCATGGGATTATAATAAATCCAGCAGCATATACCCACTATAGTATTGCTATCTTAGATGCAATAAAATCGGTATCAATACCAACGATAGAAGTCCACCTAAGCAATATTCACTCTAGGGAAGAATTCAGACATCGTTCTGTTACAGCTTCTGCGTGTGTAGGCCAGATATCTGGATTTGGCCCCCATGGTTACCTCATGGCATTGGATTATTTCAGTAAGACAGGAGTTATTGATGAAGAAATTTGTAATTAAAGCAGATATTATCTTTATAGTTTTATTTATTGGATTTCTTTCATTTTTTACATTTTTCAAGATAAAAAATAACTATACTCTGTCACCCTTACCTAGTACAAATAAGAACCTTACTCTAATTAGAAGATCAATAGATGATTTCTATAATACCTATAAGAGATATCCCAGTGAGGAAGAGATAAATGGAAAGGATGAAGAAAAAAAATTCTTTTCTATTTTAGCTGATAATAGTAACAGTGGATTTAATCTCTTAAGAAATTTTCAATTCCCAGGGACTCCTGCATATACAAAGAAAGTGGACGATATCCCTGTAGAGATAGAGGCAAACAATAGCATTAAAATTTGTAATAAATTAGAGAATTTAGGTTTAGCAAATGAGTTTTATTCCTCAAATGGGGGATGGATCTATTCACCTAAAAACGGTGAACTGAGAGCAAATCTTCAAGATCGTCAGGCTAAAGATAAAAAAACAGCTCCTAGCAGACCTAAATGGGGTAAAAATATAGACTGGTATTATAAATAGGAGGGGTAACCCTCCTATTTATATATCTTTAAAATTTTCTTTTTTAATTCGTCTGGGACTATATAACTATTATTAGATATATTTTTTATAGCTGTAAAAGGTTTATGTCTATAGTTTTTCTTAACCCTATCCTTCCCCTCAAGTTCCTCTTCTATGTCATTTGTAAACTCCACTATTTCTCCTATTTTTTTACTGATCAATCTCCTAATTCCCTTATTTTGTCTTCTACTGACAAGACGTGTTTCCTCATCTCTCCAAAGATGTTCATCTTTATCATATACAGCTACATAAGGTATTTTATATTGATTTAATAATCTTATAAATTGGGGGATACTACTCTTACTTCCACATTCAACAATAGAATATTCATATTTGTATACTCCTAATTTTTTTGCTAAAAACGGTATAATAATCTTGTCTGTCTGTCCCTCTACTAAGATCACTTTTTTAGCAAAGAAAAGTTCTCCCCTATCAGGATTCATCCAGTAGTTCATATTGAAATTTTTTATCTCGTCTCCTCTAAATAGATCACCCTTATGCTGCATTACGTGGGTTCCGTCATCATTTTTTCTTACTAAACATATAGATTTATAATTATTTAACTCTATAAATGAACTGGAATGGGTAGTCACATAGATCTGTCCGCCATACCTGGCAATATTTGTCATAACCGAGTGTAATTCCCTTTCAGCTTGTGGATGAAGGTATAGTTCTGGTTCTTCATACATAATAATTGTATTCCCCAATAGATTATATCGGGTACTCTTTGTCACACTGGCTATTCTCCTCATCATCCTGAACATTACTTCCCTCTGAAGACCTCTACTGGCATATCTTTCTTCGAGATACTGCATCTCTAAATCTAATTTTTCTATTAATTTTTCTACATAAACAAGTTTATTGTTGTTGCTTAAAACCAATATAATTTTTTCATATATATCTAAAATCGTCTTATTGGATGAAGCAGAAAATGATGGAACAAATATGATCTCTATATTTTCCCTTATATAATATTCTAAGTGTTTTGACAAAGGATGAAATTCATTATCTTTTTTATAAAAATATTCTTTTTTATCTGCAGAAAGAACTTTTTTTATGACAATTTCATCCTCTGAATTTTTTATTCCCTTAAAAACATTTAGTTCCTTTAACCTCAGACTGTCAAAAGTAAGAATAAGTTCTGTAGGGATATTCATACGGTAGCTATGTTTATTCTTAAATGTTATCTTATCAAAAAATAAGAGTATAGCAGATAAAATGTTTGATTTACCGTGGTTACTCTGTCCTATAAATAATAAGAAGTTTTCAAATTCTATATGAGTTTCATCTATAGATTTCCAATTTTTAATTTTTAAGTTTTTAATATGCATCTTTCTCCTCCTATTATTAAACTCATTACTAGTATACCTAATGTTTCATAGAAATGCTAGAAATACTAAATTTTAAAAGGTTTTAAAAGATTTATTTAGTATATAGAAAAGACTATAACACGACTAGGAGGTAGGGATATGAAGATAGGTATCATAGGTTTGGGTAAGATGGGAGGAAAGATTGCCCTGAGATTATTAAGATATAATCACCAGGTTTTCGTGTATGAACACCATCGGGATAAGATTGATCTTATGGTAGAAAATGGAGGGATAGGATTTGATGATATGGATAGATTCATAGAAGAGATAAATACCCATGAAACTCCTATAGTTTGGGTTATGATTCCCTCTGGGGATCCTACTAATAATGTTTTAATGGAACTTGGAAAAAAATTAAAAAAAGGTGCCATAGTCATAGATGGTGGTAACTCCAATTATAAAGACAGTATAAATACAGCAGCACTATTAAAGGAAAGATCAATAAATCTACTAGATATAGGAACCAGTGGAGGACTTTGGGGATTTGAAAACGGATATTGCTTAATGGCTGGAGGAGAGAGAGAGTCCTTTGATGTAGTAGTTCCAATTTTAAAGGATTTGAGTGCTCCAGAGGGATATGAATATATAGGGGAAAGTGGCAGCGGCCATTTTGTGAAGATGATACATAATGGTATTGAGTATGGGATGATGCAGGCCTATGCCGAAGGATTTGAGATCTTAAAATCTAAGAAAGGATTTAATATAGACCTTGATAAGGTTTCAAATGTATGGCAGCATGGAAGTATTATCGAGTCCTTTTTATTAAATCTAACCAAGGATATGTTTAAAAATGACCCTGATCTAAACAATGTCAAAGGCTGGGTAGAGGATTCAGGAGAAGGACGATGGACAGTATTAGAAGCATTGGAAAACAATGTTTCTGCACCTGTAATCACCCTGTCACTACTACAAAGATTCAGGTCCAGAAAAGAGGAAACATTCAGTGATAAAGTTTTAGCAAGTTTGAGGAAGGAGTTCGGAGGACATAGTATAGAGGAGAAGTAGGAGGTATCGAATGGATTTAGATATGAAAACACTGTGCGACCCAGGGGGCATTGAGGTAAATACCCAGCCTTTTATTTTAATTATTTTTGGAGGTGGAGGGGATTTAAGTCAGAAAAAATTACTTCCAGCCCTTTATAACCTCTTTAAATTGGATAAATTAAATAATGACTCCTACATTCTTTCCTACGGTAGAAAAGAAAGAACTCAAGCTGAATATAGGGCCTTGGTAAAAACTTCTGTTGAGAGAACTTTTAAAGGAGAAGAAGTAAGTATTGAGAATAGTTTTTTAGAAAAATTTAACTATATCAATGGAGATTCTGAAAAATTAGAGGGTGTAGATAATATAAATAAATATATTTGTAAGTTTAAAGATATAAAAAAATATCAAATAATATTTTACCTGGCGACTCCTCCACATTTAGCAAAAAATATCTTAAAGTTAATTCAAAGTCTGGAACTTTGTGACAAACCTTTCAAAAAGAAAATTGTCATGGAGAAACCTTTTGGGATAGATACTGTATCTGCAATAAATTTAAATGATAATCTGCATAAAATATTTAAAGAGGATGAAATTTATAGAATCGATCATTATCTGGGAAAAGAAACTGTTCAAAATATCTTATTTTTTAGATTCGGAAACAGTATATTTGAACCTCTATGGAATAGAAGCTTTATAGATCATGTTCAAATTACAGTAGCAGAAGATATCGGGATCGGATCTCGTGGAAGTTTTTATGAAAAAGCCGGTGTTTTAAAAGATATCATTCAAAATCACATGATGCAGCTTATAGCACTGGTATCCATGGAACCGCCTACTAACTTTGAAGCCGACTGTATAAGGGATGAAAAAGTAAAGATATTTAAAAATATTTCCAGTATGAGTGAAGAGTATATGGCTGAAAACTTAGTCTTAGGCCAGTATGGGCATGGAAAAATAAAACAGGAAGATGTTGCAGGATATAGAGATGAAAAAAACGTAGATAAAGATTCAAATATGGGAACCTTTTTCTCAGGTAAATTCCATGTGGATAATTGGCGTTGGGCAGGAGTTCCATTTTATGTAAGAGCAGGAAAAAGGCTGAATAAAAAATTAACTGAAATAGTAATCATTTTTAAAACTCCACCATTAAAATTATTTGGAAATACTTGCAGAGATATACTTGCCAATGAGCTTATTTTTTCTATCCAGCCTGAAGAAAAGATATCTCTATCAATAAATATGAAATATCCCGGAGTTGAAAATTATCCCCACCCGGTAGAAATGAATTTTAATTATTCTAAATTAGACACTATCTCCCTCACTGCTTATGAAAGACTGATAGTTGACTGTATAAAAGGGGATCTAACATTATTTGCCAGACAGGACGGCATAGAGGAAATGTGGAAAGTCATAGATCCTATAGTGGAATATTTCAATAAAATAAACTTTAAATTCCCAAATTATCCTGCTGGTACTTGGGGACCTGTGGAAAGTAGACACTTATTGGAAAAAGATGATAGGAAGTGGAGAATATGATTCCTATAAAAATATTTGAATCTGAAAGATCCATGGTCCTAAATGCTATAGACATAATAAAGTTTGAGTTAAAGAGGAAAAAAAAGTTATCCATAGCTTTTTCTGGAGGTAAAACCCCTATTAGATTATTTCAATTATTAGCTGCAGAAGATATAAACTGGGAAAATATAAATATTTTTTTAGTAGATGAACGGTGGGTACCATTAGATGACTCAGACAGCAACTACCATATGATAAATATATTTTTATTAGAAAATATTACTATTCCCAATGAAAATATCCATCACATCCATTACTCCTCATCTATAGAAAGATCTAGAAAAGAGTATGAAAATGATCTTTTAAAACACTTCAAAGGGGAGGTCACCTTTGATCTGATATTTTTAGGAGTAGGAAATGATGGTCATACTGCATCTATCTTTGAAAAAAATGAAGTGGATCTATCAGAAGATGTTATTGTGACATGTAGTAGGAGACACCCTCACAGGAGGATTTCCTTGGGGATGTCTCTAATTAATAGAGGTGAAAGAAAAATATTTTTATTGGGGCCTGAAAAAATACCAGTCATAGAATCCTCTAAGTCTAAAGATCTGCCTGTATCTAGAGTGACAGCTCCAGAGTTTTTATCCTATATAAAATAACTAAAACAGAAGGGAGCAATTAAATAATTGCTCCCTAAATTATAGATTAAACATTGTATTCACAGCAATATAGATTATAATACCTATTATTACAGCTCTTTTATCAGTTCCCCCAATAGATTTCATCTCTCTCTCCATCTCTTCATTAGAAACAGATTTGCTTTCTATAATAGTTTTTGATTTTAAATATCTTCTATATACAAGGTTATGAAGTAACCCTCCTGAAAGCAGCCAGATAAACAGCGATGCTCCACTTACCATTTCAGCCAGGTTTGGCATATATTTATTTACAGCTCCTCCTAAGACATAGACTAATAAAAAATAAGATATCCCCTCAAGATAACACTTTCTATACAGTAAGTACAACCAATTTCCAAAAAATGACCACCAAGACCATTTCCACGAAAATCCTCCCGAAAGATCTCCCTTTTCAAAGGAGTCTTTATACCAGTTTAAAGTTTTTTTAGTTTTTTCCAGACTTTCTTTTTCGCCAATATAGGCGCTTATCAGTCTCTCTTTATCCACTATTCTTCCTCCTTATGCCGTTGATATACGGCTGTTTTTAATTCTTTTATATATTCTGTTTTTTTAGGCATATCTGTAACACTTGCATCAGCGATAGATTTTTCTATATCGTAGGGAACTCTCACCAAAGATGTCAATATAGGTGAAGATTTAGCTGATTGATAGTGCCCTTCTATTATAGCATAAGATGCTTGAGGAATCTCTAGTGGATTTCCTACACTACCTACATTAAATAAACTCTTCCCTTTAAAATTGTCTATAAATGCCCCATGAATATCTCCATAGCCCACTATATCTGAAGTTCTTTTAAAATCACTGGGAGGCTCAAATAATTTCATTTTTTCATCCATGGTATTAGTAATATATGTCCTCTGAAAAAGATCTTTAGGTGAAGCATGAAATAATCTTACTAATTTACCACTGATATAAAACTCTAAATAGAGGGGGAGGTTTTTTATATATTCCAGTCTTTCCTCTCCTAACTCATTTTGATGCCACTCTAATTCCTTAGAAATATTTTCCTTAGTAACATAATAATCCCAGTTTCCTTTGACAACCCATTCACAGTTTTCTCTTATTGTGTCAACTACACTTGCCGAACTAGGACCTTTTCCTATAAGGTCTCCTAAACAAAATATTCTTTCTATACCTCTTTTTTTGATATCTTCCAGCACCGCTGAAAGAGCAGGTAGATTCCCGTGTATATCTGAAATAATAGCTATTTTTTCCATTTTATCCACCCCTACTTTGTCTATATAAAAAAAACTGTAAGTATCTACAGTTTTTTTATTATCTTATTTTTTAAATAACTCTTCTCTATTGTTATCCAAGAATTCCTCTAGCTTTAAAATCCTTTTTTTCGATGCTTTGTATTTATGGAATTTATAGAGAAAATAATTTATAACATCTTCCCTAGTCTCCAAAGGAAAATCTGAAAAAATTTCCCTTAAAACATCACTTCTTTTTAAAAATTTGGTATTTTTTTCTTTTTTCATATTCGCTAGATGCCTTTCAAAGCTAAAAGGCAGTTCTTTTTTAAAACGTCTAAAATAGTGATAGACAATGTTGTCATTAAAATCTTCAAAATTATTTTTATTAATTTCAGATACTAATTCCATTAATTTTTCCCATTTCTCTGTCATAATATCCCCCTCCATTGATGAATAAAATAAAAACCTGATACTATGTATATACCTCAGTTTTAACCATTTATCAAGGGTTTAATTAAGTTTTATTAATTTGAAAAAAAACCACCTATTCAAATTCATTGAACAGGTGGCTGTATATTAACTTTATTTTTTGATATCTTCTAGAGTAATAGAAGATATATTAGTTGCTCTTCCCTTGTTGTGCAGTTTTATTTTACCTTGATTTAACAGTTTTTTAGCTAATTTACTATCTTTATTATCAGGTAATCCAATAATTTTCCAGTTATTACTAGCTTCTATATCTATTATTCCACCTTTGACATCTTTAATATATTTCATTGTCATATATCTAATTGTACCATCCATCTCACCATATACTTCTTTGGAATCCCATGTTTTTTTAATATTAGTTCTGCCTTCTAGAGCACCACCCTTACCTAACATTCTTTCCATTCTGTATGAGTTCATTCCCAACTTAATTTTTGTATTATCTTTGATAGGAGTTCCATTTAGAAGGGCTAAATTTTTAATCCTATCTCCTGACTTCTCTCTGACATCGATATCATAGGTAACTCCTTTGGCAAAATCAAAGGTAGCATACTTTTCACTTCTTCTATCTAAATCAAAACTAATTAGTAGGTCTCCATCTTTTATAGTGTTATAATAAGCTGCCGACCATTCTAAATAATCCTTTAAATCCTTTCCAGTAACCTCATAGACAGTTACCTCTCCCCCTGTATATCTGTAGTTAAAGTTTATATCTTTTTTCTTAATCAGTCCCTTGTCCAAGTTAGCATGTTCTTGATCCACTGAAAGTGCAATTACGTCTACTCCGCTTTCTTTAGCGAAATAGAAGCCAACTTCTCCAAATAGAGTAGCTAACCCTGTATCTTTTGTATAGATAGCAGGAATCCCTTTCAACTCATTTTCAGGCACTAGATCTTTTTTTGTCTCACCTACTATAATATTAGCATCTTCTCTTAATTTATCATGAAATCTTTTATAGATAGCTTCAATCTTTTTATCTGATTTTACACCTTTAACTGAAACACTTTCGCTGCCTTTAGACAATAATTTTACTTTTTTATCTGTCACATCAAATTTTAAGTCTACTACTGAAATGTTTTTACCATATTTATATGGTTCAGTAATCAATACACCGTTGATAACTTTTTCAGATATATTTTTATGGTAATGTCCTGCTAAGATAACATCTATTTCTGGGATTTCATTGGCAACATCTGTTACACCTGTTCCTGCTATATTATTTTCATTAGGTAACCCCATATGAGCTAATAATACAATGCTGTCAACACCTTTACTCTTCAATCTTACTATCTCTTTTTTTATCTCTGCGATGGGATCTCTAAAAACTAAATCCCTTAGATTATCAGTTCCTTCCTCAAATTGCTCTATAAGGGGAGTAGTCACACCAATTATTCCGATTTTTACACCCTCTACCTCTACTATAGTAGATGGTTTATAATAGTTTTTATTTGATTTCGTATAAACATTTGTAGCTAATATATCTCCGTTAAACTGATCAAAAGCTCTATCTAAGAAATCCATTCCAAAGTTAAATTCATGATTTCCTGGAACTACCATATCATATCCCATAGTATTATAGATTTGCATTATAGGATGTTTATTTTCCTTATAATATATATCATTAAATTTTTCAATTCCATTATCCTGTATAGCGTCTCCTAGATCAACTAAAACAACATTATCATTTGTTTTTCTATAATCTTTTACAAGTGTTGAGATCTGTGAGTATCCTCCTGAATAATTTTGCATATCTGTGGAATAATCCCACGGTGAGATCCTCCCATGCACATCGGAAGTTCCTAAGATCTTTACATCCACTTCTTTTGCAAATAACATATTACCTAAAATTAAACAACCAACCACTAACTTAAACATTTTTTTCATTCTTTTTCTTCACATCCTTCTAATTGAGTAGAGACATTATAGCACATCAAGGGGTAAGAAAAATAGAGTAATATTAATTTATTTTCATTTTGGATATAAGCTCCCCATTTTTTAATTAAATTATATTATTACCACCTTATTGCAGTACAACAATAAGAACATATTTTTGCGTTAATATATCCTTCTGAAATAGCAGTAATTACTGCAGATTCTAAATTAATATGAGATCCTAAAAAAAATCTATTATTTTTTGACAGAAGATCACATTGTTTTAAATGTATATTTTGAGTCTTTGTATCAATAAAATAAAATATAACTATACCTCCAATGTTTATAGTATATATCACAGTCAATAAAGTTAAATAGAACTCTAGAGCCATGTTGAATAAAGTTTAAATTAAACAAATAATGCCAACAAGCCTTTTTTTAAAGGCTTGTTTGACATACTAAAATTTAATATATAAGGTAATCAAAATCTTGTTAAATTAGGTATATAACAGGAAGCCATTTTCTTATCCCCAGAAAAACTACATTCGCGAATAATATAAAAAATGAGAAGTAGTAATTAAAATTTATATCCAACTCCTATTCGGTACTCTATCTCCTCCTCTTTATCTCCAAACTTATGACTTATTTCTCCTTCCACTTTTAAGTGGTCTTTATAAAGATAGTTTAAATTTATACCAGTTTTACCATAATACTCATCTCCATCATATCCTTTTACAGTTATTCCTTTTCCTGATACAGGCTGTAAAGTACTTTCAGTATCCTTATATGGCTCACCTAATTCTACATACCCTTTAAGAGACCCTTCAATATTAATCTTAGAGTTTTTAGAAACTTCAAAACTCTGTCCAACTGTTACTCCAACTCCAGTTTCTACTGATAAGCCTTTAACACCGTCCACTTTTATTCCATAGCTTCCTGACTCATCCATATCTTCTTGTGATACATAAGTTAGATTCAACTCTACACTAGGCTCAATATAAGTTTTCTTATCATTAATTTGATACCTTTTTAATAATTTATTAGAAGTCCCTATATATTTACTTCGGACATCGTCTTTTAAATCTTCAGAAATATTACCAATACTGGCTTTTCTTTTTATCTCAGCATTAGTTGTTCCTATAAAAATTGTAGATAAAAGCCTACTATCATCCTTTGTCTGGTATTTTAGATACCCTGTCCCTTGGAAGTAATCATCAGTTCTTGTTGTTTTATTATCAGAGTCTGTATTTCCTTCTCCTACAACTAAAACCCCTCCTATTTTTAGATCTTTAGAGGTTTGTTTCTCACCACCAAAGTAGACACTATTTAAATCAGTTTCATACCCTGTTACATTATCATAACCTTCTACGTCTTTCTCTGAATAACTTCCACCTCCAATAAATCTAAAGCCACCATCTTTTAACCTGGTATTGTCCTTTAATACTCTGTTATCAATAACTCGTCTTACATCATTAATTATATCAAATGTTTGCTTTGTAATATTTGGGATATTATCTAACCCATAGTTAGTCGAAACTTCTTTTTCCAATTGTTCCTTAGTTTCTATAACTTTTAATGAATTATAGTAATTTTTTCTTAAGTCATCTCCATTATCAAAATAACTCTCTTCTAAAATCTTTGCTAATTCATCATTAGAAACAATTTCATCAAAGTCCTTTCTCTCTAGCTCTGCATTATAGTATCCTTCATCATCTTGCTCAGTTAATTCCACATCAAACATTGCAGAGTTTGATAAAAGGTTTACATCTATTGTATCAGTATCTAACATATTTTCTGTAACATAGACATCTTTGTAGTCATCTTTTCCAATATCACCGTCAATATACAGGTCCCCCTCTATCTTTTCAGCCTCTATTGTTCCGTCTTTACCCATAATGAACTTTCCATCTCCCATCTCAGAAAAATTAAGAGTATCATCAATTTTGAAAACTCCACTATTCTTAAATGTTCCGTCAGATGCGATCTTTGTAGCTCCAGTAGTTCCAGAAACAATACTTATAACACCATTGTTTTCAAAGCTACCGCCACTCGTTATCATTACCCCAACACTATAATCCCTTCCTATCCAAATAAACCCATTATTTACTCCTGTTGCGTTATCAGTTATAAACATTCCAACAACATTATTATTTCCATTATTACCAGCTTCTATATCAATAACATTATTATTTATAATAGAACTACCCTCTCCTATAGCACTCATTCCAACTGATATAAACGAATCGGAAAGTAATATAGTTCCATCATTTATTGCTTCTCCTCCAGTATCTGCAGTCATTGCCGATCCCATCCTTCCTTCTGCTAGCTTTAGTGTTGCACCCTCATTATTAACAATCACTCCTTGATTTGATCCAATCATTCCACCTTCTATCGTTCCTAAATTTTCTGCTCTAGAACCTAAACCAGTAGCTGTCACTCCTCCATATATTGTCCCTTCATTAGCAAACTGACCTTGATTTGATACCTGAACTTTCTTCATAATTATTCCACTAGCTTCATTTACACCAACACCTCCATTTGTCACGAGCATTCCTATCTCTCCACTATTTTTAATAGTTCCATAGTTTTCTCCTATAGCCCCCATTTCAGTAATATACATACCGTGATTTCCAGTATTTTCAATAGTTCCATAGTTTACTCCTTTAGACGCCATTCCAGTAATATACATACCTTTATCTCCAGTATTTTTAATAATACCACCAGCTTGGTTTGTTCCTAGAGAACCACTTTCTTTAATATACATACCGTAACTTCCAGTATTTTCAATAGTTCCGAAGTTTTCCCCTTTACCATTACCGGAAATATACATACCATAATCTTTAGTATTTTTAATAATACCTCCTTCTTGGTTTGTTCCTTCAGAGCCGCCACCAGAAATATACATACCTTTATTACCTTCATTTTCAATAAGTCCACTATTTACTCCTGTACTATTAGTAACAATGGACATACCTTCATTTCCAGTATTTTCAATAGTTCCATAATTTTCTGCTGAACTACCTCCAGCAACATTCATACCCTTAGAACTCTCATTTGAAACAATTCCATCTACATTATTTATTATAGTTCCACCATTGTTAACTACCATACCACTCCATCCACTATTTTGGATGAGCCCATTATTTATACCAGTTCCTCCATCTACATTCATACCCTGATCACCAATATTTTCAATAGTTCCATTGTTTATTCCCTGAGAACCAGCACCTTTAATAGACATTCCAAAGTATAGATTGCTACCAATAATTCCATTTACACCATTAGTTCCAATTCCTCCATCTTCTATCATCATACCTGCCGTTCCACTATTGATGACTCCATCATTTAAACCAGTAGATCCAGCTCCAGTGATAAAGAGAGTATTACTATTTCCATAGTTCTCTATTCTACCACCATTCCATGCATGCATCCCATATCTTCCTGTTGCATTGACCACATCAATCGTTCCATTGTTTATTCCTACAGCTCCAACTCCTGATACACCCATACCGTTTATCTCACCAGTTATTGTTCCGTTATTAGTTCCAGTTCCGAGTAATCCATTGGCATTATTTTCAATAAGCATTCCATAATTATCATTACTAGAACTACTGTTAATAGTAACTCCTTCATCATTTATGATTGCTCCACCTGTAGTTTTCAATCCTGATTCGCCATCTTCAACTTCTAAATTTTCAGTTAAAGTATATGATACTGTTTCCATATCTACACCATTTTCCCAAACAATAGATTCTGCGACTAATGGGGTATCATCTTCTTCATCTGGTATTCCATCTCCATCATCATCATCATCTAGATCATTTGTTATTCCGTCTCCATCTGTATCATCTGGAATTAATGGAGTTTCATCATTTCCATCTAGGATTCCATCTCCATCTAGGTCTGATTCTGGATCTAGCGGATCGTAATCATCATGGTCTGGGTCATTTATATCTAGTGTCCCATCTCCATCATCATCCGTATCCTCATTATCTCCCGTTCCATCTCCATCTGTGTCGGTATCCTCATTTGGATCTTCTGGGAACGCGTCGTCTCCATCTATTACTCCGTCACCATCTAGGTCTGAATCTGGATCCATTGGATCGTAATCATCATGGTCTGGGTCATTTATATCTGGGATTTCATCTCCATCATCATCCGTATCCTCATTGTCTCCTGTTCCATCTCCATCTGTGTCGGTATCCTCATCTGGATCTTCTGGGAACGCGTCGTCTCCATCTATTACTCCGTCTCCATCTTGATCTGAATCCGGGTCATTTGGATCGTAATCATCATGGTCTGGGTCATTTATATCTAGTGTCCCATCTCCATCATCATCCGTATCCTCATTATCTCCTGTTCCATCTCCATCTGTATCGGTATCCTCATCTGGATTCTCTGGGAACGCGTCGTCTCCATCTATTACTCCGTCTCCATCTTGATCTGAATCCGGGTCATTTGGATCGTAATCTTCATGGTCTGGGTCATTTATATCTGGGATTTCATCTCCATCATCATCCGTATCCTCATTGTCTCCTGTTCCATCTCCATCTGTGTCGGTATCCTCATCTGGATCTTCTGGGAACGCGTCGTCTCCATCTATTACTCCGTCTCCATCTTGATCTGAATCCGGGTCATTTGGATCGTAATCTTCATGGTCTGGGTCATTTATATCTGGGATTTCATCTCCATCATCATCCGTATCCTCATTGTCTCCTGTTCCATCTCCATCTGTGTCGGTATCCTCATTTGGATCTTCTGGGAACGCGTCGTCTCCATCTATTACTCCGTCTCCATCTTGATCTGAATCCGGGTCATTTGGATCGTAATCTTCATGGTCTGGGTCATTTATATCTGGGATTTCATCTCCATCATCATCTGTATCTTCATTATCCCCTGTTCCATCTCCATCTGTGTCGGTATCCTCATCTGGATCTTCTGGGAACGCGTCGTCTCCATCTATTACTCCGTCTCCATCTTGATCTGAATCCGGGTCATTTGGATCGTAATCTTCATGGTCTGGGTCATTTATATCTGGGATTTCATCTCCATCATCATCCGTATCCTCATTATCCCCTGTTCCATCTCCATCTGTATCTGTATCCTCATTTGGATCTTCTGGGAAGGCATCATCTTCATCCGGCGTTCCGTCTCCATCGTCATCCCCTTCTATCTCTTCATTATCTAGGATTCCATCGCCATCATCATCTGTGTCTTCATTATCTCCTGTCCCATCTCCATCTGTATCTGTATCCTCATCTGGGTCTGTCGGGAAATCATCTTCTTCATCTAGAACTCCGTCTCCGTCGTCATCTGTATCCTCATTGTCTCCTGTTCCATCTCCATCTGTGTCTGTATCCTCATTTGGATCTTCTGGGAAGGCATCATCTTCATCCGGCGTTCCGTCTCCATCGTCATCCCCTTCTATCTCTTCATTATCTAGGATTCCATCGCCATCATCATCTGTGTCTTCGTTATCTCCTGTCCCATCTCCATCTGTATCTGTATCCTCATCTGGGTCTGTCGGGAAATCATCTTCTTCATCTAGAACTCCGTCTCCGTCGTCATCTGTATCCTCATTGTCTCCTGTTCCATCTCCATCTGTGTCTGTATCCTCATTTGGATCTTCTGGGAAGGCATCTTCTTCATCTGGCGTTCCGTCTCCGTCGTCGTCCCCTTCTATCTCGTTTCCATCTAGGATTCCGTCTCCATCTAGGTCAGAATCTGGATCCATTGGATCGTAATCTTCATGGTCTGGATCGTTTATATCTGGTAACCCATCTCCATCATCGTCTCCTTCTACTTCGTTTCCATCTAGGATTCCGTCTCCATCTAGGTCTGATTCTGGATCCATTGGATCGTAATCTTCATGATCTGGGTCATTTATATCTGGTAACCCATCTCCGTCATCGTCTCCTTCTACCTCATTTCCATCTAGTATTCCATCTCCATCTAGGTCTGATTCTGGATCCATTGGATCGTAATCTTCATGATCTGGGTCATTTATATCTGGTAACCCATCCCCATCATCGTCTCCTTCTACTTCGTCTCCATCTAGTATTCCATCTCCATCTAGGTCTGATTCTGGATCCATTGGATCGTAATCTTCATGGTCTGGATCGTTTATATCTGGTAATCCATCTCCATCATCGTCTCCTTCTACTTCGTTTCCATCTAAGATTCCGTCTCCATCTAGGTCTGATTCTGGATCCATTGGATCGTAATCTTCATGGTCTGGGTCATTTATATCTGGTAACCCATCCCCATCATCGTCTCCTTCTATCTCATCTCCATCTAGTATTCCGTCTCCATCTAGGTCAGAATCTGGATCCATTGGATCGTAATCTTCATGATCTGGGTCATTTATATCTGGAATTTCATCTCCATCATCATCCGTATCCTCATTGTCTCCTGTCCCATCGCCATCTGTATCTGTATCCTCATCTGGATCTAATGGGAAATCATCTTCTTCATCTAGAACTCCGTCTCCGTCGTCATCTGTATCTGCGTTATCCCCTGTTCCATCTCCATCTGTGTCTGTATCCTCATTTGGATCTTCTGGGAAGGCATCATCTTCATCCGGCGTTCCGTCTCCATCGTCATCCCCTTCTATCTCTTCATTATCTAGTATTCCATCGCCGTCATCATCTAGATCTTCATTATCTCCTGTCCCATCTCCATCTGTATCTGTGTCTTCATCTGGGTCTTCTGGAAACGCGTCATCTTCATCTAGAGTTCCATCATTATCATCATCTAGATCTTCATTGTCTCCTGTTCCATCTCCATCTGTGTCTGTATCCTCATTTGGATCTTCTGGGAAGGCATCATCTTCATCCGGCGTTCCGTCTCCATCGTCATCCCCTTCTATCTCTTCATTATCTAGGATTCCATCTCCATCATCATCCGTATCCTCATTATCTCCTGTCCCATCTCCATCTGTGTCGGTATCCTCATTTGGATCTTCTGGGAACGCATCATCTTCATCTAGGATTCCATCGCCATCATCATCTGTGTCTTCATTATCTCCTGTTCCATCTCCATCTGTGTCTGTATCCTCATTTGGATCTTCTGGGAAGGCATCATCTTCATCTGGAACTCCATCCCCATCATCGTCTCCTTCTATCTCATCTCCATCTAGGATTCCATCTCCATCTAGGTCAGAATCTGGATCCATTGGATCGTAATCTTCATGATCTGGATCGTTTATATCTGGTAATCCATCTCCGTCATCGTCTCCTTCTATCTCATCTCCATCTAGTATTCCGTCTCCATCTAGGTCTGATTCTGGATCCATTGGATCGTAATCTTCATGATCTGGGTCGTTTATATCTGGTAACCCATCTCCGTCATCGTCTCCTTCTACCTCATTTCCATCTAGTATTCCATCTCCATCTAGGTCTGATTCTGGATCCATTGGATCGTAATCTTCATGATCTGGGTCATTTATATCTGGTAACCCATCCCCATCATCGTCTCCTTCTACTTCGTCTCCATCTAGTATTCCATCTCCATCTAGGTCTGATTCTGGATCCATTGGATCGTAATCTTCATGGTCTGGATCGTTTATATCTGGTAATCCATCTCCATCATCGTCTCCTTCTACTTCGTTTCCATCTAAGATTCCGTCTCCATCTAGGTCTGATTCTGGATCCATTGGATCGTAATCTTCATGGTCTGGGTCATTTATATCTGGTAACCCATCCCCATCATCGTCTCCTTCTATCTCATCTCCATCTAGTATTCCGTCTCCATCTAGGTCAGAATCTGGATCCATTGGATCGTAATCTTCATGATCTGGGTCATTTATATCTGGAATTTCATCTCCATCATCATCCGTATCCTCATTGTCTCCTGTCCCATCGCCATCTGTATCTGTATCCTCATCTGGATCTAATGGGAAATCATCTTCTTCATCTAGAACTCCGTCTCCGTCGTCATCTGTATCTGCGTTATCCCCTGTTCCATCTCCATCTGTGTCTGTATCCTCATTTGGATCTTCTGGGAAGGCATCATCTTCATCCGGCGTTCCGTCTCCATCGTCATCCCCTTCTATCTCTTCATTATCTAGTATTCCATCGCCGTCATCATCTAGATCTTCATTATCTCCTGTCCCATCTCCATCTGTATCTGTGTCTTCATCTGGGTCTTCTGGAAACGCGTCATCTTCATCTAGAGTTCCATCATTATCATCATCTAGATCTTCATTGTCTCCTGTTCCATCTCCATCTGTGTCTGTATCCTCATTTGGATCTTCTGGGAAGGCATCATCTTCATCCGGCGTTCCGTCTCCATCGTCATCCCCTTCTATCTCTTCATTATCTAGGATTCCATCTCCATCATCATCCGTATCCTCATTATCTCCTGTCCCATCTCCATCTGTGTCGGTATCCTCATTTGGATCTTCTGGGAACGCATCATCTTCATCTAGGATTCCATCGCCATCATCATCTGTGTCTTCATTATCTCCTGTTCCATCTCCATCTGTGTCTGTATCCTCATTTGGATCTTCTGGGAAGGCATCATCTTCATCCGGCGTTCCGTCTCCATCGTCATCCCCTTCTATCTCTTCATTATCTAGGATTCCATCGCCATCATCATCTGTGTCTTCGTTATCTCCTGTTCCATCTCCATCTGTGTCTGTATCCTCATTTGGATCTTCTGGGAAGGCATCATCTTCATCCGGAACTCCATCTCCGTCGTCGTCCCCTTCTATCTCTTCATTATCTGGGATTCCATCGCCGTCATCATCTGTGTCTTCATCTGGATCTAGTGGAAAGGCATCATCTTCATCTGGCGTTCCGTCTTTATCTCTTTTCCTTTGAGTTTTATTATAATCAAAAAATATCAATGCTTCATTAGCATCTATTTCCTCTTCATCTAATGGTTCATTAATTTTTTTATCTAAATTTAAAGGAACCATCCTTTTTTTTAACTCCGAATTTAAATTTTCAACTCCATTATAATTAATTAGATTAAAAGCGTAGCTAAAATTTCCTGAAATAAGTAAAGCAACTAAAGTTGCAATAGTTATTTTAATCTTTTTCTTCAGCCTTCTCTTTTCGTATCTTTCATAAACATTTAATTTCATAACTTTTCCTCCTTAAACTAGTAATACTAAATAGACTTAAACTGAGATAGTCATATCATAAATTCCTCTATTTTTATGATTTATATTTAACTAATTTATGACTAGGAATTCTAGAAATTGTTAAAAACCCCCTTAGTATTCTATTTCTCTACCATTTTTTCAACTTAGATATATTTAAATTAACAAAATGGTTATTCTCTGTATAATAACTAATAATCACTTTATTTTTTCTGCTACTGCTAATTGTATTTTTTATTTATTTCTGATATAATTGTAAGTTTATGCGCGAACAAAACAAAGATGTTAAAATTAAGGAAAATAGTCTATGAAATTACTATTTATAACAAATTATTTAAACAAAATATAAGAAACACGCAAAATTTAAAGATATATCTCTTTTGAAGATTACAACAGTGCAATGTCTCTAGCAATTCAAATAGCTGCTAAAAAATGGACTTATATCAAATGAAACCCTTTGATGAACTGTCAATAATATCTGTTGATAAAATTCAAAACCTTAAGGTCAAAAGATTTCAACTCCTAATCCTCACTCTTTGAGGACTTTTTTGAGGCAAGAATTTGTTTATCTCTCTTATTTCTATTTTATAAAATTTATCACGCTAAAATATAATCATAATTTTATAGCCATATACATCCTTTCTGGGTGAAGGCTCAGCCTTCAAAAAAAGGTCTCTGCTAATGCAGAAACCTTTTTTACTACCTATTATCTTCTTTTTAAAAATCTTTTCAGCTCTTTCTCTAATTTACCTGTCATCTCTCCCCCCTTTGTAGTCTTTTTTAAAGTGTTGTCCTGATTCCACTAAAATTGAAAAAATAAAATTTTATTAGCTCTCAAAAAGTTATAATTTTGAATTTACTGTTATACATACCTTAAAAACCATTCTTCAATTGAAAAGAGCTTTTAATTCTTTTTAATTTTCAGCTATATTAAAGTATTGGACATTCCCCCCATATTTTAATATGGCTAATCAAAAAAAAATTTCGTAATTTAATTTTCTCTCTATTTCCCTTTTCCAATATAATCTTTTTTATTAACTCATCTATGTGGACCCCTGTTCTATAGATATAGCAACCTTTATCATCAGAATTTAAAGCTACTTCATCTTCACCAACAACAACAAATAAAACACTCTCAAGGCTATTATTTAGAACCATTTTGATCCCCTTATTTTTTGAGATTTGCATACTTATATAAATTTCATTATAAATTTCTTCAATGGCCATGATATACACCTCCATTTAATTTACTAGCCACATAATAATGATACCTCTTGACTAGTTTATCCTTACTTGTTTAGGTAAGTTAATATTTTATCTCTATCCTCCTGTTTTTTCTAAGTACTATTCCTCTCCAGAGGCTGGTCAGGCCCTTCCCCCTTTGTTGTAATGTAAGTTAAATAATTTATATTATAATGAATTTTCTATTTTAGAACATCACTCATATGAATTGTTTTTTTTTTGTGTTTATGTTAAAATATAAAATTTGAAAAAACTATTTATATTCCTTTGCTTTAGTAGGTTTTAAAATAAAAAAAGGAGATATTTAGTCTCCTTTTTTTATTTCATTCTCTAATTTTTGAATTTTACCCGAATATTCAATTTTTTTATTTTAAGTTCTTCTATTATTATATTTTTTTTAAATTAGGTTTCCTAGCTTTTTCTTTTTCTCTTATATTCCACACAATAGACTCTGTTATTAATTCCAATTCTAAATCCGTTTTTGCTAATTTTTTAGCTTTTAGAAAACATTTCATAGAATCTTGGTATCTCTCGACTTCTCTGTAGCAGTCTCCTAAATTCATCAAGAGTTTAGGGTTATTTTGGGAGCTTAAAGAGATTAACGTCTCAAATACCACTATAGCTTCTTGATAGAGTTTTAGCTCAAAAAATGACTGTCCAATTATATCCATAAAAAATATATGTAAATTAAAATTGTTTTCACTCATATCCTTTAAATCTACTTTTTTTATATACTCAAGTGTTTCAGTATATTTTTCTAAATTATAAAAAGTACAAATTATTTCACTATAATTATCATAACTATCATTACCTTGTTTTTCTGCCTTCAATAGATATTCTAAACCTTCCTCTTGTCTTCCTAATCTTATCAGGGCAAAACCAAGTTCATATAGTAGTGTTGGTGTTAATTGATTTTTTTTTATCCTCTCTTTTGAATCTTTTACGTGATTATTTAGATTTTTTATAAGTTCTTCATCTATCTTTTGAACCTCTTTTTCATTTGTAGAGATTATTTTAGCATTCACAAGATAATTCCAACCTTCACAATACCTTTTTAACCGTGTCAAACAAAACCCTATCTCATAACACAGCTCATTTTCTGCTCCTGGATTATTACCAACATATTGTTCACAACAGAGTAAAGCTTCCTTAGCTTTTGCTAATATGGTTTCATTGTCTATATTATCAGATTCTAATATTTCTAATGCTCTACATTGTTCTATTTTTATTTTAGCTAAAAATAATGATTTTTTTTCTTTAATTGATTCTAGACAATTAAAATAAACCTGCTGCAAATTTTTATGGAGAAGATAATCCCCAAGATAAATAATAAAATCAATATTTTTTAGATCTGATATAAGGTCTTCTACTTGTTGAAACTTTTCTAATTCAATATTATTTTTTATTAAATATTCTATTATTATAGAACTTTCATTCTCATTTAATATTTCGATTTTAGACAGCCACCTTAAAGATTGTTTATAATCTTTTAATTCGTATAGTATTATTCCTATATTTTGTATTATCTCTTTATTCCAACCACCTGAAATTTCCAACCCCTTATACAAGATATCTAGCGAATCTTTTTTTCTTTGAAGTATTCGATAGGTTGTTCCCAATTCATTAAAGATCCAGGGATCCTTTCGCCCAAGTTCTTTGGCTCTCAATAAATTTTCTAAAGCCTCTTTTGATCTTCCCAGCGCATTTAATGTAGACCCTTTTTCACTGTGTATCCACTCATCATCTCTTCCTTTTTTTGAAACTTCCTCTAAATATTTAATGGATTCTTCATAATTGCCTAAACTATTATTTAAATATGCTAAAAAAGATGTATTCTCTATACCTTTTTTGTAATGGTAAGAAACTTTAACCATCTCTAAGGCTTCATTTGGATTTCCCATAGCATTTAATACCTCACTTTTTAAAAAATACAATTTAGATAATTCTGTAACTTCTTCTTCCGTTAAGTCTTTTCCCATTCTATTTATGACATGATCTATATTTAATAGCACCACTGTATACTTTCCTTTTTCATATAGAGTTCTCATTTTTTTAAAATCTTCTATCGACATAATGCCTCCTAATTTTAATTACATTATTTAGAATAATAAAAAGTTACTTTAAAAGTAAATTTTAAAATAACTTCATATATCTATTTTTTTATATCTGTTTTCATAATAGACAACTCTTTAATATTCTTACCTTTCTATAGACATTTTAGGATAAGTGAATTATTTATTCGTTTCTATAAATGTAATTTCTACACGTCGATTAGCTGCCATTTCAGGAATTGATTTTTCAGGTTTATAAATAGGCTCTTGTTCCCCTTTTCCACGGACTTCTAATTGATATTTATCAAAGTCTAACCTTTCCTCCATATAGTTCTCTACAGCCTTAGCTCTTCTCATAGAAAGTTTATTATTATATTCATAACTACCATTTGTATCAGTATGCCCAATTATAATTAAAGTTCCTTCTAATTCTTTAATTTTGTCTATAAATTCATTTAATTTAGGAATATCTTTATTTAGAAGGACTGACTTATCAAAATCAAAATTAGCCCCTGCATTAAGAGTAAGTTTTAAGATTACCCTTGGAATTTTTCTGATTACAATTTTTTTATCTTCTCTATAGTTTGGTTCAGCACAAGAAATAAGTGTAAGAACCATAACTAATAAAAAAAGTTTTTTCATGTATTAACCACCTTTTTAAAATTTACCCACAATATTAATAAACCAACCGTTTGCATCATAGTCATCATAACGAAGATCATCTTCAAAACTAGAAAAATTATAACCTAATCCAACTTTAAGGTTGTTTCCCAAATGTCTATTGACGCTTATAAGTGCACCTTGCTCTAAAGCATTTTCATATTGATCAAATTTCCAATGATATTCAGAAAATATATCCCAATTTTTAATAATATGATAAGTTGATTTCATCCCTACCAGGTAGATCTGCGTCCTCATCTTAATATTATTTCCAGAGGCCCTCTCAATTATTTCACTTTTATCCTTTCCTGCTAATTTCAATCCTAAATCCCATCTAGCATTATATGAATAAATTGTTTCAAATTCAAAAATATGACTCTTTTCATCGGAATAATCTATATCACGGTCACTTTCCTTTTCTTGATCTTGTAAATAGGTATATCTAGTAAGAAAATTCAATTTATCGTTGTATATAGGCCTATAAGCTAGTCCCAAATTGCCTTCTGTAAATTCAGCTTCCTTTTTAGACGTAGTTTTATTATCTGTCCTAGAATAATTTAATTTTCCTACAATTGTATATTCATTGGTCCACTTATATTTAAAGCTATTGGTAGTTACCCATTGGTTTACCTTTTCATCTCCCTTATCTTGTCTAAATTCAATCTTATTCTTTAGAGTTAATTTTGAGATTTCAGCACTTTGATATAAGCTAATAGCTCTTCTACGAACATCTTCTTCATTATCTTTTTTTAACTCCCCTGTTTGCAAAGCTGCTCCTATTTTATAATCTTCAATATATTCATAATCTATTCCATAGGAATCTGTTCTTCCCTTACCGTTATTTTCATCCACAAATTGATTTTCTTGATAAATATCCACTTTCTTAGTAAGGCTAGCTCTTTGCCCAAAGGTCACATTATTTTTATCAGAATCTTCCATCTCTTCCAATACATATCCTAAATAAATATCGTAGTCGTCATATAAACTATAATCAGCTGTAGCATCTGCTGAATACCCACGATCACCAGTGCTATATTCTCCAGTTAACTTTAATTTATCGTTGATCTCTGTTTCTCCTCCAATAGTATATAGATCATTATCACTATAATCATCATTAGAGCTTACAGTTGTTTGAGCTTTTACATATAGCTTCGTATCCTCTGTAAATTCATACTCAACCATTCCACCTACAAGATTACCTTTACCCAATTTATCATTTTCCAATTCTTGAATATGTTTGGCCTCTGCTCCTACTTTTAATTTATCGGTAATAGCATACTCTCCTTGAACTTGAACTTCTTCAGTATCTGTAACTTTTTTTTCATTTATATCTCTTTCTATTGTAGAAAGATAACGCGACTTAAATTGCAAGCTATTATTAGGACGATACCTAATTTCTGTCCCATAGCTCTCCCAAGAAAGATTATCATCTTTAGAAGCATATGAATACTCTGCATCTTTGTTTTGATACCAAACTTTAATATCATTTCCATATGGACTAAATAGTTCTGGGCTTAGATCATAAAAACTAAATACTCCTGCTACTCTAAATGCTTCTCCATCTTTATCTTTAACATTAGAATTTGATATCTCTTTGAAATTTAGTCCTCCATCAAAAGATACAAAATTACTATCAACTTGAGTTCCCTCTGACTTACTGTATTCAGCTGTTAAATATGTCCCTTCAGTGGCTCTTAAAGTAAGATCAGTTCCCATCATTTGGTAATCTTGAGCATCTTTTTCTTCATTGACATAGGTCCCACCTATTCCAATATAATCATTGACCCATCCTTTTCCACGTCCTCCAAACGTTAAATTGTCCATAGAATCAGAGTCATCTGGAATATATTCATAATCCACAACTAAATAATTTTCATAGCCATCTCTAGGATTGTTTTGTATGATAGATCCAAAAGAATCAGAAGAAATATCAGATAATGGTCTAGTTAAGATAATACGTCCTTGATAATTATCTATTTCATAGTCTTTACCCTCTTGGATATAGATTATATCCTCAGTGACTTTAGTAGTTTTATTAACTAATTTTATTGCTACTTTGTCACTACCAGCAGCTATATCTCCATGTTTTAGAAAATATAGACTTCCACCTGTTCCTAAAAATTCATCATGGGAAGAAAGTAAATTTGGTTCAGAGACAAATCCAACTAAATTTAATTTATCTTCTCCATAGCTAGTAGTCTTACGTGTTCTATAGTCAGCCTTAGCACCATATAAACTCCTGTTATATTGACTAAATTCTGTAGCAGTTAAACCAGTATTATAGTTCCCCCATAAATATCTTGATTTATCATAATCTACACTAAGATATAGTTTTCCTTGAGTATTTACTTCACGACGAATAGTCGATTCATCACCATAAGTAGGGTAATATCTATCGTCATCATCTACCCTTTCAAAAATATTATAGCTATCACTTTTGTATATATCTTTAAACAAGTCTTTTATATTATTTTCCCGGGTATCCATCTGTGCAGTTACTCTTAATTTATCACTAAATTTTCCCATTCCAAAATATGCTAACCTTCCACGGTTATAAATATCTCCATCATATTCAGAATCTACACTAAGAACTTCTTTATTTGAAGTGACATAATTTTTACCTACATACATATCTACTAATCCAGTCTGAACAAAATATTTTTCCGGAATTTCAACATAAATTTCATACTCTTGAGTTTCTTCATTATCATAGACTACTTCTACAGGAATAAAGTATCTATCGGTAGGAAGATATTCTTCCGCAAAAAGTGTTTCTTTTTCGATAGTATATTCTTCTTGTCCAATAATAACTTTATCAACTCCTACTAGGTTAGTTCCATGAAATCTAACCATTCCCGAATTCACGGGAATATTATGACGCATTAGTTTTGCTTGTCCAAATGTTCTTTTGTCATCTTCTAATTCTCCAAAATTTTCCATAGTAAAATCTGTTTCTTTTTTTACTAGATCTACTACTCCTGTAGTGGTAATATCCATATTTCCTTCTGCATCCCATGATACTAACCTAAAGAGGAGTTGTCTCCCTCCCTTTAGCTCATAGTCTTCAGCTATTCCATCCCACTTTATATCCATATTATTATGTAGTTCATCACCTGTAATTGTTTTTATTGGTGCCATAAGATTAATATCATCACCACGATAGATAGCTAATTCCCACTTTTTTACATAGTATCCATAGTTAGTTTTCACACTAAAATTCATTTCTTGTTTAAGATTTCCACTTTCTACTACTGCTTCATTGTTTACTGTTATTTTCATATCAGGTTCAATTGTATTTATATCTCTAGTTGCCCATATAGCCCCTTCATTTAGATAAACTCTAGTGTTATCTGTTTGCATCCCCATTTTATTATCTATTTCCATCTCTTCACTTCTTATTAACTCTAAATTTTCTACTTCGTTCGTAGGAGTTTCTACACCTAAAGCTGCTACAGAAAGTAATGAAGCTATTAGTATTATTATTTTTTTTGTATTAGCCATTTTCTTTACTCCTTACCTTTCTGATTTTATTTGTATCTTTGATATTAAAATCATCCAATTCCCTTTGGATACTAAAATTAAATTTATTAAGTCCATTAGGAGTTATTCTCTTTACTCTAGGATTTTCACTAATAACTCTCATCCCTTGAGGCAGACTATCTCTATCAACTTTTACTAGAAAATTTGAACCTGTTTTTTTAGTAACCCACTCATCCGGCACATGGTAACGACCAAATTCATCAGTAGTTATAACTACTCCTCCTAAAGTAATTAACCTTATCCCAGGGATCCCATCCTCATAAATACCAAAGTTTTCCACCACAATTTCTTGGAGATAATTTGGAGATCCTTTTTGTGCATATATATTTCTTGTGATTTTTAGGTTTTCTCTAGCCAGTCCTTCTTTTAAATCGCCTTTATGAGAAGCTTTTGCCTTCCCATTACTATCTATAAGAATAGTTGTTCCATCTTTACTGGTAACCTTTAGAGGTTCCCAGGTAGAAGTTATTGTTTCATATCTTATAATAGCTTTATTAGGCTCTTTTATTTTTCTATTCCTAGAAACACCACGAAGTTTTCCTATAGTAATACCTCTAACTAAAGGTGAACTTTTATCTTTAATTTTTGTTGTTTTATCGCCAATAGTTAAAGTTGTACTATTTAGAATATAGTTTGTAGGATCTATTGAACTTATTAATTTAATCCTTTTAGCAGTTGCATCTGCTTGATATCCATCTCCATTTATATCTTCAAATACTTTTCCTATAATAGTTGCCGTATCAAACAATGCATCTGGAATAACTTCTACATCTGCTGAATCATAGTTTGATACAACCTTCCCACCAGATACAGCATGTGCAGTATTTACATATTTACCAAAAGTAGTTCCAATACTAGCACGCAGTAGATACCTTATACGAAGATTTTCTTTAGGAGCTATATTTACAGCTGTAAAGCCTAATGTATTTCCTATAATTGGTTCATCTGAAACATCTCGATCATCATTATTACCAAATTTTCCATCTGTACTTAAAGTAATTTCAGTTGTATTCTCCACATAAGTAAATCCCGCAGGTGTTTTATCTTCTACAGCTACATTAGTAAAATAAACGTCTGTAGGGTTATTAACTATAATCTCATATTCTACTACTTGACCTTTCTCAACATCCTTTTTTAACGCACGTTTACTCAGTTGTAACATACCTTCATTAAGTTTTATTTTGGAGCTTACTTCTGCAAATCCAGTATTTTTATTTCCATCATTGTTAGTAAAGATATAATCAGCTCTATTTGTTATATCTGCCCCTATAATTTTATTAGTAGTACCTACTAAAGTAAATATAATGCTATCATTAGGAGCAATATCAACTAGAGTATCTAAATTTTTATTGGGGTCATATGATTCTATATTACTTATAGGGTTTAAAGAACTACTATTGTCTGTAATAACTACACTGTCAAAAGCTTTAATAGAGTCTCCACTTATAGATTCATTTTCAATATCCAAAATTAAATCTGTAACTTTAACATCATTTGCAATTCCCAAACCTGTGTTTGATATTGTTACTACATAAGTTAGATCTTTCCCTGCAACAAATTCACTTGTATCAACAGTCTTAATGATATTAAGTTTTGCATTAGCTGGGTTAGATTCAGCATTAGCCGTCCCCTCTTTATCAGTTCCATCATTATCGGTATAACTAAATTCCGCAATGTTATCTATCTTACCAACTACGTCTAAAGAAACATTACTTGCAATAGTATAGATTGCATATCCATCTCTAGGTAACTCTAGTTCCGAAGTAAAAGCATTTCCAATATTACTAAGTGGTTTGTTTTCGCTGGCATTATTAAATAATTCTACTTTGATAACCTTACTTGTAGCAGGATCAAATGCATCACCATTTCCATTAGTTGTAAGTGCCTGAGGAAGTATATCCTCAAACTTAACTTTATGAGCTGGCCCTGGTCCAACATTCCATACTTTAATAGTGTATGTAATCTCTTCCCCAGGTGCGAAAGTAACTTTATCTACTGTTTTTTCAATATGTACTTCTGATCTAGATGGTTGAAAACTATCAGTATCAGTAATTTCTAAAGCATCAGTGCCATCATTATGTTTACTTTGATCATAGGTTCCTGTCACAGTGTTTTTTAATTCTCCATAAGCTTCAGGGATAACAGTTGCAATAATCTTAAATTCCACTTCATCTTTCGGTGCAAGATCAATATCTATATCCAAATTTTGAGTTGGATCAAAGCTTGGAATATAAGTTATTGGGGAGCTCCCCCATTTACCACACTAATAGTCCACTTGTTAAATGCTAACTCTTTATTTCCATCTACAGCATCTACTGTGATCTTATTTAATTCATCTAAGATATGAAATTTATCCCCTATTCCATCACCATTATTAAATATTTTAATCCTGAACTCAACATCTTCCCCTGGGGTATATCCACCTAAATTAGGATCAACTATAGCAATTTTATCTATCTTCATATCTGCGGTAGCTACAGGTACTGATATAGTAGATTCTCCTATTGTAGGAGTTAGTTCATTATATTTAGTAAATTCAAAAGTTGCAGTATTAATAATACTTCTATCACTAGGATCTACATTTATTCCATGAACTACCGTATCTTTTAATTTACCTATAATCTTAATTTTTACTTCTCCATTTGACTTTAAATCAAATGTACTTGTAACTCTATTTCTAGTTATATCCAATGCTGGTATCCTAGGTGTAGCACCTGTTGCACTAATTACACTAGCACTAATACTCTCAAATACATGTCCTCTAAGGTTAGTATCTGATAATAATCCTTCAATAGATGAAAGATCATCTATAAACTTAAGGTCATTAGCTAAACCACCTTTATTTTTTATAAGGACTTCATATTCTATATTTTTTCCAGGTATAGCTAAAGGTGTAGTTGTAGTCTTTTCTATAGTGATCTCAGCAGGTGTCGGCTCAAAAATTACTTCATTAGAGTTTTTTATTTGAGTACCAGTACTATAATCAATAACTGCAATATTCTTAATCTCTCCTATAGCAGTGTCAGCAATAGTAGAACTA
Source organism: Fusobacteria bacterium ZRK30 (assembly GCA_024628785.1). Lineage (NCBI taxonomy): Bacteria > Fusobacteriati > Fusobacteriota > Fusobacteria bacterium ZRK30. The sequence goes on along the minus strand of CP102404.1, from coordinate 796,457 downwards.
ATAATAAATTCAACTTTGTCATTAGGAGCTAAATCTAAAGTTAGATCTATTCCTTTTGAATAATCAGGCGTTCCTACTACTTTACTTGGAGCATTTATTATAGGTACTACTGAAATAGAGTTAAATGCTTTAACAGTCCCACTTATATCTGAACTATCTACCATAATATCCCCTATAATATCCTTAATTTCTAACTCATGAACAAAGGAGGGATTTTTATTCTCTACGGTTATTTTGTAATAACTTTCCCCTCCAGGTAGATACTCCATCTTAGTGTTACTATAAGTACTACCATCTGTACTTTCTTCTTTTGTTATAAATATATTTTTTAAATTAACACCTTTAGGAATTGCAGTTACCACATTAGTATCATATCCTGTATTTTGATTTTTAAACTTTGCTATATTGTCTATTCTTCCTATAGCATTATCACTAATGGTAGCTTCTACTTCAAATATTATGCTTTCTCCAGGCCTTAAATCAAAAATTCCGTTTAAATTTTTATCTGAAACATCTATTTGACTATAACTTGATGTTCCTGTATTTAGTTCAGTTATTTTAATACTAGAAAGGTCAAATGCAGGACCTCTTCCTCCACCTGAAATATCCGTTTCAATTTCCCTTATCTTATCTAATATCTGTATATCATCAGCCCATCCTAATCCTGTAGTGTTATCAGCAATAATTCGATAGTATATAGTTTCTTCTGGATAATAAACAACATTATTAGTTCCATAACTATTTCCATCAATACTTATCTCTTTTCTCATCTTTATATTATCTTTTACAGAATAAATTTTAGTTGATGCAACTAATTCTGTAGCAGCCTTTGTCCCCCTATTAATACTAGGATCAAATTTAACAACTACATCTGTATCTATTTCTTTCATAGCTTCTTCATTTAGTTTAACAGTAATCCATATTTGAAAAGTATCCTTAGGTGCAATATTTACTATTCCTTCAAATCCAAGTATTTCATTTGGAATTCCAACAGGTTTTGTTTCTAAAGAATTATTTTTAGAGTTGTATCTTACTTCTATAGGAATATCAGTGCTAGTTTCTCTAAAAGCATCTACCTCATGAACTGAGGCCCCAATAAAATTACCTCCTCCTAAAGTCTTTATTTCCATAAGTTTATCTGAAATATCTACTCCTAAAGCATATCCATCCCCAATATTTTTTACTTCTATTAAGAAAGTTTTTTCCATTCCAGGTGTATAATTACTATCCCTTGTTACACTATTTCTATCTACAACTGGTGTTTTAACTATAAGAACATCACCATTTGAATGTAATATATCCCATTCTTTAGAGATCTCAGTTCCATCATAATTAGTTAGAAATTCATTATTTATATCACCTACAGCATCATCTATAACAATTGCATCTATAGTAATAGTTACTCTATCTCCTGTTCCTAAAGTAATTGGTATATCCTTTATATCTCCAGTTGACGGTATTAATGATATATCACTGTTACTATCACTATCAGATAAAAAAGTTGTGATACTCCATCCAGATTTAAATGCTGGTTTTTCTTCCCCTCCTACAGTCTTAACTTTTATCCCACTTATAATCTCATTTAAAATAATATCTTGAGCTGTAGAAGAACCACTATTTTCAACTGTTAAAGTATATGATATTGGATTTCCTGGTCCATAATAATTACTTCCTATTTTAGTTGATTCAATAGTAGATTTAGCTAAATGTGCTATTACTTCATTTGTTTTTATACCATCTATAGTAGCTTTATTTTTTATATTTCCTAAAGCCGTATTTTTAACCTTTGCATCTACAATAAATTCTACCTTTGCTCCAGGTTCTATATCTACCTCTGCATTAAATCCATTAATATTATTTCCAAAATTAGAAACATAAGTTTTCCCATCTGTAGAGCCTGGAGTTATATTTCCATCTTTATCAGTGATTACAACTTTTGTATATGCACTATTAAAAGCAGAATTTCCCTTACTATCTAGAACATTTTTTAATATATCTTCCACACCTATTTTTACACCATATCCTAGACCAGTATTTTCTAATATAATCTTATAATAAAGATTATTAGAAGGGATATAATCTACATCTCCTGTCCCATAACTAATTCCATCGCTACTTATCTCCTTATGAAAAATAAGATTAGGATCATTAGGATAGATTACCTCTGTTACATCTTCATCTAAAGCAATATTTCCATCTTTAACAGTAGCAATATTCTCTGGTATAGCCCCAATCAACTTTTCTCTTATTTGAGCTTTAATATAAAATTTTATAGTATCACTAGGTGCTATATCTATTTTAGCATTAAGATCAGTTGCATTATTATAAGGGTGAATAAATGTAAGTGCATTAGTTCCACCATCATCTGTTATTTCCCAAGATTCAAATGCTGTATCTGTACTATTCCCTGTTATATTAGTCCTTATAGAACTTAAGTTATCTTCTAGTAAAATGTCATTTCCAAAAGATTCCCCTATATTAGTAACTTTGATTTCGTAGATAATTTCTCCTCCTGGTTTATAAGGCAGGTCAACTCTCCAAGGTATTCCATCTACAGAAACAATTTTTTTCTCTACTTCCATTTTAGGAGCTAAGGGGCTTAATACAGCAGTATCACTAATAGTTTTTTCTTTTGAGAGATAAGTCCCTATGTTAGTAATAGACGTCATCGCATCATCTCTAATTATTGCAGTAACTACATATTCAATCCAACCTCCAGAGGCTAAAAAGATATTATTATTTTCAATATCTAGATTACTTATAGGTACAAAATCCCCTAAAGATGTAACATTATCATTATAGCTGCTACCATTTCCTATGCTAATACTCTGATTATTTCCCTTTGTAGCAGTAACATCCCAACTAACAAATGCTTCTTCCCTTAGATGTGGTTTCCCAGGTGTTTCCACTACTACATCTCCTAATAGATCTTTAAAACTTGGAGTTGCACCAACAGAGGTTCCACTTCCATTATTTTCTACTCTTATAATATATTTAAATTCATCTCCAGGTTTATAAGTTATCTTAGGAGTTGTTCCATCTATTTCAACTGCTTCCTTAATAATAGTTATATCTTCTTCCTTCATCTCAGATACACCACTTTTTTCTAATAAAGTTTCACTTGTTGCAATATTTTCTATATCCCCAATTGCTCTTTCATCTACCTTGGCTTTTATCTTAAAGATTATTTCACTTTTAGAAGCTATGTCTATTATCATATGAACTCCATCTCCAGGTGTTTCAAGTATGTCTTTATCTTCTATAGGATAATTAAACCCTTGACCCGGAACAGTAACATCTCCTCCAGTATGAGTCTCTGTAATATCCCAACTAGAAAAAGCTTGAAGGTTAGCCCCATCTATCCTATTAGTTTTAATTTGACTTATAAGGTCACCTAAAGGAATATCATTTATAACCCCATCTCCTTGATTTTTTAGAGTTAATAAATACTCAATGTATCCTCCAGGTTTATAACCTCCTGTTATTTCAGTCTCTCCATTTCTATCGTAATACTTGCTAACTTCTTTACTCATCTCCAATCCTGGTCTGGCAGTTCCTACTCCAATTCCTACTTGATCTCCATCAATAAATGCTGTATTAAGAATGCCCCCAATAGCTTTTGGGTTAACTCTAGCTGTAATCTTATATTTTATTTCGGTATTTACAGGTAGATTGAATTTAGTTATGATATCTGTATTATCCTGAACAGTACCAAAATCTACATAATCAATAAATTCCCCTGATTTTTCTGTTGTAATTGTCCAAGCCATTGGGTCAAAAGCATCTCCAGTAGTTCCATCAGAAAGGGGAACTTTAATATCAGAGATAATATCTCTTATAGGTATCTGACCTGCATTTCCATTACTATTATTTTTTATATCAATTATAAATGTCATATTTTCACCAGGTATATATACTGATTTATCAGTTGTTTTTTTTATATCTAAATTATATCTGTGTTGCTTGGTTACAAGACCTTTATAGCTTATGTCTCCATTTGCATCAGGTCTTATTCTCCCTGTAACAGTATAGGTAATCGTATCTTCTGGAGCTACATCTAGAATCTCATTAATTATATCTGTATTATCAGCAGGTTTAGAAGGATTACTTGTTCCTGAATTTTTAGCATCAACATCTAATGTCCAAGTATATTCAGAGGTTGCTCCATTTATATCTCCAAATACAGGTCCACTAGTTCCATCCATTAGTTTAACTTGAATTTTACTGATTTCTTCTAAGAGATTTATATTATTTGCATATCCGTTTTCGCCGCCTCTAACTACTATCGTATAAGTTAAGTTCTGACCAGGAATATATTCTTGTTTATCAACTGTTCTAGTCAATCCCCCATAATTTCCGCCTCCATTAAGTTCTACAGAAGCTCTTGCAAATTTATTGTTATTGCTATTGATTAAAAAAACTTCATTTTCTATTTTTCCATGTAAAACACGATTGCTAACTTCAGTTGCAATATTGTATTGATAGCTCCCATTTGCAGGAATCGTTGGTTGATCGTCGATATCTCCACTACCTGTTCTCCCATCTTCTCCTATCCAATTAATCTCGTCAAAAGGATCTCCAGCAGAAATATCTACATAGGGATTTCTCCCATCATTAGCTAAATTTATTTTAATACCACTAAATTTATCGCTAACTGTATAACCTGAAGCTTTAAAATCTATTGGATCATTTGTAGTATTAAAAATTGTTATAGTATAACCAAGAGGTTCTCCTGGGATATAATTAAATTTATCAGCAACTTTAGTAATATATAGACCATCGTTTGTACCATCTAACTCAACAGAAGAAGAATAGTCGTTCCCACTTTGAGTGTCGTGTACATTAGCAAGATTTGAGATCATTTCGCTAGGTAAAACCGTCGATTTCACTAATGCTTCAATATGATATTCTACAAATCCACCAGGTTTTATATCTGCTAATACATCCATATTTTGGATGTTTTGACCACTTGGAATACGATTATTAACATCAGCATTACTACCTCTATATCCACTTGTTCCTTTATCTCCATCTGTTTTAGTTGTTATAGTCCAATATTCAAATTGGGTATTATTAAAAACATCAGTAACACGAGCGTCATTAGCATATCCATTCCCATTATTATCTACACGAATATCATAATTAACTATTTGACCAGGTACAAAATTAAGATTTGTTGTGGATTTTACTATGGCTAAATTAGGTTGCTTAGGTGCAGTTATAGCATCAATATTTATAGTTGAACCATTTTTAGGAGCTACAGTTCCTGTGTTTTTTATTGACCCATAGGGTATAAGATCTATTGGATAATCTTTTTTCAAGGTAGCCCTAATAATATACTTAAGTGCTTGGTTTCCACTTAAAGTAGTTGTTTCATTTAATACACCATCAAATGATATCGGTCCTCGAGTTGAGGTTCCTGTACTTTCACAACCTCCAACATTTACAGTTTCCAAAGTATATGATGAAAAAATACCTCTAACCTTACTACCATTTAATAACTGAACTTCCATATTAGTTAGATCATCTTCTATATTTATCTCATCTATATATCCACCATCTATATTATTTAATATAATTGTATATTTTAAGACATCAGATCCATCAGTAGAAGCATAACTACCAATATCTACTGTTTTCGTTGCTTTTAAGTTCGGTGGGTTAGGCACAATCCCTTTATCAGCTACTAATAATCCACCTACTGTTGCCCTATTTTTTATCTTTCCAGTAGCTTCACAATTTATAACAGCTTTAATAGTGTATGTTATCATTGTGTTCGGGCCTATTTGAGCTACTTTCATGTTAGGTCCATTTGGGTCTATATTATCAGGAGACAGCAATGGCTCACTTATAATTCCCGAATGTCCACTAGCTACTGCTCCAGGACCAACTTTTTCTAACTTTGAAGTTACTTCCCAACTAGTATAAGCTTTTACCCCTGTATCAGAAACAATTTCTGATAACAAATCTAAAACTTCTATATTTTGAGCATACCCTTTTCCTGTATTTTTTATAATAATATCATATGTCATCTCTTCATTAGGAGCATAATTAGTCTTATTTACAGTTTTTACAATTCCTAATTTAATAGAAGATATTACCACACCTTCACCTACTTCTATGACATTGTCACCATTAGAACCTTTATCAATTATTTTTCCAACAGCATTCTTCTTTACCTTAGCCTTTAATCGATATTTTATCGATTCACCAGGTGCTATATCTAAATTAATATCAACATCTCTGTTAGTTATTACATCTACTCCTGGCTTAGTTCCATTGACTGAGTTAGTAGGATCAATAGTGGTAAAAGTCCAAGACTCAAAAGCCGCCCCTTTAATATTTTGGCCATAAGTTGGACTATTTATATCAATATCCAAAAGGTCCGTTTCTATATTACTTATAATCTCTTTTAAATTGAAATCATTGATAAAATGATCTGTATTCTTATTAGTTACAAGGATATCATAAGTTAGTTCATCACCAGGGCTATACTCTTTTTGAGTAGCAGGGACTATTTGTTTTATAATCTCTACATCACTTTCTCCTCCTAACTCCATAGGAGTAGTACTAGCAGCCGCAGTTTTCGGGAAATTACCGTCTCCGTCAGGTGAACTTATCTCTACTTCATTAACAATCTCTCCTATAGCACTAGGATTAGTAGGAACCCTTATTTCATATTCTAAGTATTCACCAGGTCCAATATAGACACTATCAACTAGGTCCTTAATTATTTGCTCACTTCCAAGAACATAGTTTTTAGAAACACTATTAGCCCCAAGATGTGTAAGCTCTATAGATCCTACTTCAAATGGGTTTCCATCAGATATATCAGTAGAATTAAAATAATTTGTATTTTCATTAGCTAGCAAACTTTCAATATCACTTATAAGGTCTCTAACTTCAAATTCTTCTCCATATCCATTACCATTATTTTCTACCTTTATAGTGTAAGTCAAAATATCTTCTGGAAGATAATCTTCACTTTTGTCTACAACTTTACTCACTGATATATTTGCATCTTCAGATTCAACAATAACTTCATTACTGATTTTAACATTGTCATCTCTAGTAGTTTCAATAATGGTAGCTGTATTTTTTATCTCTCCTAAAATATTATCATTAACTTTAGTTGAAATAGTGTATTCTATCCATCCATTAGGAGCTAGCTCAGCAGCAGTAGCTACTAGATCTCCAGTAAGTGGATTGCTAGATAATCCAGAATTAGATCCTGAACTTACATTTGCACGAACTATAGTGTTAGGCATATTAAAAGCCAATTCATTGCTACCTGTTGTACTAGAAGCTGCAATAGTTGATAAAAGGTCAGATATGTCTAAACCCCTTACTCTATTTGCTTCATTATTTTCCAGCCTTAAAGTATATTCTAAAGGCTCCCTTGGGCTATACTTTGTTTTATCAACACTTTTTATAAGATTATAGTTATAAATAACCCTTGTATGAGATACTGATGCTGTTTTATCAGTTCCATCTATTGTTATTCTAGCCTCATTTATAATATCAGAAGATTGAGTATCATCAACTCTTCCACTAATAATGTAACTTATAGTCCCATTTGGTCCTATTACTGCATCTGGAATATCTAATTTCATACTTGATAAATTTCCATCTAAAAGCTTAGGATCTGTTCCTACTCCTGTAGTAGATACAGTGACATCAACATTACTAAATCCTAAAGTAGATAGATCATCAAAGATTTGAATATTTTCAATAATTTTCTCGCTATTATTACTTACCTTAACTTCATATTCTATTTTCTCCCCATTGTCATATTCAGTTGTTGGAGAAGTTTTAGTTAAACCAATGGCAGTACCTTGATCCAATTCTTTTACAACTACATTAGAACTTTCAGAAATCCCTGTACCTATGACTTTAGAGATGTTAGTAATATCTCCATTAGCGTCAATGTCTAATTCAACCTCCAAACTATATTCTACATAACTATTTGGTCCAACACTAACATTTGATGCCTTAAACTTTTTACTATTAAAGCTGTAGACTCCTCCACTACTATTTATTCCTTCATCTACAGACGCAGATTTTTCTATAAGAGGTAAACTACTCATATCATCATTTACTGTTAAATTTCTTACTTCTACAGAATCATTATTTTCTATCCTTATAGTATAGGTAAAAACTTCTCCAGGTATATATTCTGATATACTTGCTTCTTTGTTTATAGTTATTGCCCCTAAAGCATACACCGTTGTTATTAAAAACAACATAATTTTAAGCAACTTTCTTTTCATTTCTATTTTCCTCCTAAATAAATTAAAAAAATATACTTCTTCTAACTTTATTCAATTTAAAATCTCAAAAAAATACAGATCTAAAAAAAGATCTGCAACTGACTATCATTTTAAATGCCCTATAGTTTTGCGCCACAAGATTTCTCCTGCTTTGCTAATATTTTAAAATTTACTTAATTAAGAGATCCATTTAATTTTTTATAAAAAACCTATCAATGTAAGTAATCTATATAAAACCCCTTTAACTTTTCATAATTTAATATTTTTATACTATTTTCAGATTTTTCAATTATTCCATCCTTTATAAATTTATTTATAGTAGAATAAAATCCATTCCCACTGATGTTTAAGCCATTTATTACTTCATTATAATTTTCAATATATATATATCCCTCTTTCGACTTTTTTATTAAATAATAAGCTATAATTCCTTTGTTTCCTGAAAAATTCCTTATAGTCATTACATCTACAGTTTCTATCCACCGTTTAGCAGCTATATTTAGAACATAATTACTAAACCTTACACTTTCCTCTAGCAACCTTTTAACTATACTAATATCTAATTTTATTGCTTTTAAAGTATCTGTTGTAACTACTACATCTCCCGCCCCTTTTCCATTCAAAAACTTCATTATCCCTATAATATAACCTTCTGAAAGAATAGAAACTGAAGCTAGTCTAATTTTTTCTAAATTTTTAAAAAATCTAGCTTCTCCTTCTAATATAAAATAAAATTTATCTACTTCTTCAATTAAAGTTATAATTTCATTTTTTTCATAAGTTTTTATTTTTAAACTTTTCTTTTCTTCAAGGGTTAATAAGTTATAAAATGGAAATTTTTCTTTTTCTTTCATAATTTCAACTTTTAATATTTATTCGTTTATAGTTTTTTGTTATCCTTTTTTCCTTCAACGCGTTATAATTTTTTAAATAAATAAAAACCCTCTCCTTATTTTGTAATTTAATCTTATTTATAGTAACAATTTTATTTTTTTTCATCCCTACCTATAGAGATTGTTTTTTGATGCGTATTATGTTATAATATTACTATTTTATTTACTTTTAATTCTCTATCTAATCTGTTATTAGTCACAAAATAATTATTAAAGCAAAACTAATAATAACAGCCTTTAAAAGATCCCATATTCCTAATAATAAAATTTTTTTTATATTTTTTAGAATGTATTTTCCCATAAGTTTTTTCTTTTCTCATATTAATCTCCTAAAATAGAAAATTAGAAGGAAATTATAATAATTTCCTTCTCAATAATTTTTAAAATAAATAATTAAATCCAATGTTCCCTATAGGACCATCTGAATCATTACCTATTCTATATCCTACTTTTGTATATAATTTTAATGAATCTTAGGTCTCATAACTTCCACCAATCATGATATCTCCATAGAAGTCGTCATTATCATATCTGTCTATTTTAACTTTACCTGGACTTAAAGTATTAAATGTTGAATCTAAATTTTTATATTTTGCATAAATACAAATTCTCCTATTAATTTATTTGATTTCTTTATCAAAAACCCATGGGACAGGTACTTTCATTTAGTATCCTACTCCATGGGTTTCAATTTAAATTAATTATCCATCTTATCTTTTACATTATTTTGTTTTTTTCAATATAATTACCTTTTCATCTTCTTTAAATGGATCGTATGAATCTGTTGATGTAAAAATTAATTTTTCATCTTTCATAACCTTAACTCTTACGTTGTATCTATGGTTTTCAATAATATCTTTTTCAGAAAAATCTAACGTTAATTTATAAGGAAGATTCCCCGCCGGTAACTCTTGTTTTGCTATTTCAACACTAGGAGCATCGGCTTTAGAAACATCCTCTAGTGTCGCTATAACTTTAGCTCCAGGTAATAATGCTATCCTTTCACGGTAAGTTGCAGTTACATTTATACTTGATTTTTTTTCTTTATCTAGATTAGAATTGCAACTTACTAATGTTAAAATAGATAAAGCAATCAATATTAATTTTTTCATTATTCCTCCTGTATTATTTAGCTATAAAATTAACTTCTATTCTTCTATTAGTTTTTCTTTTATCAAGAGTAGAGTTATCATTTAAAAAGTTAGTTTCTCCTAATCCTTCTGATATAACTTCAATATTTTCATTATTGATTCCTTCTCTTATTGCTTCGGCAGCTTTATCAGCTCTTTTTTTAGAAATTCTTAAATTAGCTGCTTCTGACCCTGTATTATCTGTATAAGCACTAACCGTAAGAGTCCCAGATTCATTTGATAAATCATTAGCAATATTTTCTAAAAATTCCTGATTAACATTCATAGGTACATTTTTATTTATAGAATAACCATCAGCAACAATCACGTTATTATATTTTTTTAAGATTTCTGCTCTTTCATTTTCATTAGCAATATTTTCTAAAGCCTTTTCATTCTCCAAAGCAGCAGCTTCTTCCTTTGCTTTATTTTCTTCAGCTATTTTAGCAGCTTCTTCAGCTTGTTGTTTTTCATACTCTGCTTTTAGCGCTTCTTCTTTTTCTCTTGAGATTACATCTCTCTTATTTTCACCAAATTTATAACCGAATTTGATTGATGCCAAGTTAACTCTATCACCTGAATACATATGAGAACTTCCGCTTAAATCCATAGATTCATAAAGTGCTTCAACAGTAAAGTGACCGAATTGTTTTCCAACTCCTACAGCTCCATAAAACCCATCAATAGATTCAGAAGTATCATACATAGCCCATCCAGCTCTACCTACTAAATAAAATAAATCTTCTCCTATTCCATATTTACCAGTTAAATATACAGGAAATGCATTACTTTTTGTTTCACCTAACACATTATTTTCTCCTCCAGAAAATTCAGATTTCCACTCCATTCCTATACCATAATCAAATGGACTATTTTCTGCATTAAATAATAGCTCTGCTCCTAAACTCCCGCCTTGATCAAAACTTGAAGATGAGTTATTTCCTTCTCTCCAAGGCTCAAATCCACCTTTTAATTCTAGTTGTGCTCCATAAGAAACTCCAGTAATAACTAAAGCTGCTAATAAGATTGATATTTTTTTCATTTTTTTCCTCCTCATAGTTGTTTTAATGTTAAAGTTATATCTATTAGAAAAATTAAAATAAATTAATATTCTATTAGGAAATAATTATAACAAATCAAAAAAAAATTAAAACTCACCATTGGAATTTATTTATTTTTAATTTTATGATATAATTAAAGTTTTTATGTTTTTACATTTATTTTTAACAAATCTAATTGCCTTACATATTTTAAGAAAAAAATCAATCACTATCGGTCGTTATATTTAAAATAAATTTTATTATAATCTATAAATATGAAAATAAAGATTATTTAAATATATATTTTGGTAATTTATGAAGGGAGATATTTATGGGAAATAAAGTAAAGAAAAAAACAAAATGTTTAAAATGTAAAAGAGAATTCGAAACAGAGGTAGACTCTTGCGGAGTCCCTTATAATAAGATTTGCAGAAGATGTAAAAAAAACAGGACATCACAGAATAGAGGAATTCTTCTCAGTTTCCAAAAATCTTATAATTAAGAGGAATAATTGACCAACTAAACAAAAAAGCCTTCAGAATATAATTTCCTGAAAGCTTTTTTTATTTATAATTAAAATTTAAAATAGATATATATAAGTTGCCAAAAAAATTTATAATAATATCACTGTAGTCTATTTAAATATTTTTTAATTTAAAAATCCCATATAAAGTTCTTTAAGCTTTTGAGCATCTAAAATTTTTATACTATTTTTTGATTTTTCTATTAATTTATCTTTAACAAGCTTATTTAGCGTACTATAAAAACCATTATGACTAATATTTAAATAATCAATAACTTCATCATAACTTTCTATGTATAAATATCCATTTTCAGAGCATCTAATTAAATAGTAAGCAATTATTCCTTTAATTCCAGAAAAATTTTTTACTGTTAAAGCCTCTACAGTCTCCATCCCACGTTTCACAGCTAAATCTAGTACATAGCTATTAAATTCAATACTTTCTTCTTTTAACCTTTTAATTATATTAGGATCAATTTCAATCACTTTTAGAATATCTGTTGTAACTATAGCGTCGCCAGTCCATTTTTTTTCTGTTAAAATCTCCAATATTCCCACTATATATCCCTTAGATAATATTGAAACTCCCATTAATTTTAATCTATCTAAATTTTTAAAAAGTTTGATCTTACCATCTAGGATGAAATAATACTTTTGTATATTTTCAAAAGAAACTAAAATCTCTCCTTTTTCATAAACTTTTAATTTTAAACTTTCTTTTTCTTTGTCTGTTAATAAATTGTAAAATAAAAATTTTTCTCTTTCGTCCATAGTTTGCTCCTTTAATTTTAATAATTTTTTATTATTATTTATATGAATATCCATTTATTAGGTTTAATTTAGAAACTTCTAGTTTCTAAATTTCAACTTTTGCCGTTTTCATAGATTGAAAATATACATCCCAATAATAAAAAAATATTGTACTAAACACTGTATACAGTGTTTACCGTTGAATCCGCGTACTCAATTATTTCCATAAAATATCTCAACCTTCTAAAAAAATTTTCTTGTGCTCTGGCTGTCCCAACCAATACTGCCTTTACTATAAATAATACAATCAAGGCGATACTTATCCTTCTTATTGGAATTTTAGAATAGTTCATAAAAGTTTAAAAGGGATAATTAATACTCTTTTTTTAGACATAAAATCCCTCTCTTAATTACTTTCATACAACAATCTCAGTTATTAATGTAAGAGAGCCTAGAAAATATAAAATTATTTAGAATATCGAAAATAGAATAGTCATTAATATAAGAAATCTTTGTAAATATCTTTAAGACCTTGGAAATCCAAAATTTTTATACTATTCTTTGATTTTTCTATTAATTTATCTTTGACAAGCTTATTCAACGTACTATAAAACCCATTATGACTAATATTTAAATATTTAATAATCTCATCATAGTTTTCAATATATAAGTAGCCATCTATTGAATATTTTATTAGATTATAAGCAATTATACCTTTAATCCCAGAAAAATTTTTTATTGTTAAAACATCTATAGTTTCCATACTACGTTTTACAACTAAATTGATTAAATAACTATTGAATTCAATACTCTCATCTTTTAATCTTTTAACTATATCATATTCTATTTCAATCACTTTTAAAGTCTCACTTAAGACTACTGCTTCATCATTTATTCCTTTTCCTGTTAGAAATCTTAATAACCCAACCAAGTATCCCCTTGTTAATCTTGAAACAGATGCTAGTAACATCTTATCGAGATTTTTAAAAATTCTAACTTCACCATCTAGAATGAAGTAAAATTTATGTATTTTTTCAAAATAAGTTAAAACCTCGCCTTTTTTATAGTTTTTTATTTTCAAACTTTCTTTTTCTTTATTTGTTAATAAATTATAAAATAAAAACTTCTTTTTATCGTCCATACTTAGCTCCTTTAAATTAATTTTTCATTTATAATAACATATTAATGGTAAAAAATTAATATTTTTTAAGAATTCTTTTGATATTTTATTAAAAATTAGGATATGTAGTCATAAAAGTTATAGTCACTCTTTATCAAATTCAACTTTTGCCATTTTCATAGATTGGAAATAAACATCCCAGTAATCAGAGGTGTTACACCAAACACGATATACAATATTTATCGATGAATCAGCATACTCAATTATTTCCACGAAAACATCTGTATCTTTTCGAAAGCTCCTATTGATAAATATTCATAAATAAAATATCAATACTCTTGATGTTTCCTTTTGTATTATACCCAAAATAAACAGGGAAATTCCCGTCTCCACATCCAGTATTGCAAATAAGTATTTTGTTTTTTGTATCTGGAATATTCCAAATTATTATCTCTTCTTTTTCTAATATTGAATAAAAATAGTCATCGTAAATTTCGAATTCCAGATCTTCATTCGATCTCGCTTCAAAAAATGTCTGAGCTCTTTCCATCGACTCTTGATCTCCTATGCAAAATGTTCCTGTATCAATAGGAATACCTAGATATTCCCCTAAATCTCTATCTAAACTAGAGATTTCATCACTTTCTCTACAAGCTAACTGATAGATTAAAGATTGAGGTGATAGTTCTTTTTCAGAGATTATCTTTATCCTTTCAATATTTCTTCCTTCTTTTTTTACAAAAACTTTATAAAACAATTTCTCATCAATAGAATCTTCAAAACGAGAACCAAACAAAACATCTTCGTCTTCTCCTGCAAGGTGTATTAAGGGGTCTAATGCTATCAGTTCAGGGGATGAAAATGAAATACTACTAATCTCAATTAGTCCATCCATATCACCCAAATTTTTGTACGGGTTAAGCAAATCTAAAGCTAGCATCCTCCCAGTTTCATCAAATTTTTTAATCGTTCCTCTTGTCACACCATTTTCATATCTAGACTTTTGATTAATTACACCGTTTTCATAGTACCACTTCCAAACACCTTCAGGTTCAGAATTTATAAAATTTCCTCTATATTTAATTTTTCCATTTGAATAGTATCCGCTTTCCTTTATATTTAACTGTTTAACTAAATCGTCGTCTAGATTAACTCTTTTATGTATTATTTTGTTTTCACTATTACTTCCATAATAACTAACACTTTCAGTAATTAAATAACCATTTGCGTCATAAAGTTTACTATTTGTTTTATCAAAAGTATCATTCTGAATTTGTAATAGAGAGCCCCCACTTAAAATTTTTGTTTTAGGAGGGAGATAAAAAACCTCTGGAATATTTTCTTTTAATATTTGAATCCATTTATTTGAAATTTTATTATTTTCAGAAATACACACAATTTTTAATCTTTTAAGCTTGAATAATAGTCGTACACTAGAGATATTACACCGAGTAAGGTTCAATATTTCTAATTTTTTTAGTTTTTTTAAAAAACTAAAATTTTCCAAGAAATAAGCCCCTGTCAAATCAAGCTCTTTTATATTTTTACAATATTTCAATATTGAACTGTCAAAATTGGTACAACTATTATGATTTTTAAATTTCTTTATATGGCTTAAGGATTCTTTTGTTATTTCAGAAGATAATCCATTGTTATGAAGGTTTAATAAGAGTAGTTCCTCAGTTTTAGAGGTAATATTTATACCACAATACATTATTTTTTTATTTTTAATTTGATTTTTATAAGCTTGAGCTAATATAGCTTTGAAAGTTTCCTGCTCAGCAAATTGAGAGTGTACTTCTTCAAGGGAAGTGATAGGTCTTTCTAATTTTTTTTCTATATATTCCTCCAGTTCAATAATGGCCTCACTAGCTTGATTATCTATAAATCTATTGGTAAGCCAATGATCCATATCATGGTCATCCTTCCAAGTGTTGTAAGGATGTTCAAGGTAGAGGATTTCGATAACAAGGTTTCTTGTAGGATTCATGTCATACTCGTCATTACTGTAGTGGATGTGAGGCATCTCTCTATACCTCTTCACCAGTATGTTTTTAAATTTTTCATACTCCTCAGGCTTCTCCCTAAAGTGAGTCAAAAGATCAAATTTACTTCCTTCGATAGCCTGGTCAACCCCACCTTCCCAGGTATCATACCCAAGCATATTTTGCCTTGCTCTTAAATTATCACAGTAGCAGTATGCCTTGAGAGTATCCTCTGTAATTCCCAATTTATGAGCCCAGTTTCCTAAAGAAAAAAGAGCATCTGGCATATGTTCATCATCCCAGTAGGGAATCAAAAAACTTGCTAGAAGGTATCCATATCTCGGATATTTTGTAGCTGTAATCTGAAGAGGTTCTACACCAAAGGGACTCTCATAGGTAAGCCACATATACGATGAGTCATTGAGTCTCCTTGAAAAAGTAACCATGGCTTCACAAGCTTCCTTCATATCATTTTCCAACTCAGGATACATTGCTGCACAGAGGAAAAATAGTGCTTCTCCTGTAGTTGATGCCTGAATATTTTCCCTATCGGAGTTCATAAAGAAAAAAGGAGAACTCTCCTCAAGGTATTCAATTAGATCCTTATGCTCCTTAAAATAATCTATTGAAATAGGCTCTCCCTGAAGTTCAAAGTGAGCTACACAGTAGGAGTCTTCAAATGCCTTTCCATTTCTTATAAGCTCTACATAATCTTTTAACGCCTGTTTCATACTTTTAATATCACCAAACATGTATTTTAAAGTATATTTTGTTGTAGCTACTTCTAATCTCATCATAAAAATCTACCTCCATGTAGTCTATCCAGTTTCCTCATATTTTATTTACAGACTTTTTTGGATAGTCCCTTATTAACAATTCCAGGGATATCCTATGTTCTAGCTAGCATTATTCTATCTGAAATTGGAAATGTTAAAAACTTTTCAAACTCTGGAAAATTACTAGCTTTCGCGGGATTAGATCCTTCAACGCATCAATCAGGCAACTACACCTCTCCATTTTATAGAAATTTTACATTGATTTTTAGAGTTTACACAAAATTTACAACACTCCCTTCCTTATTTCATTTTTTATCTAAATATCTCCATTTATAAATTTACTTATTATCTCCTCACAATTTTTTATAAAATAATTCCAATCTCCAATCTTAGTTATTTCTTCATACTCTGCATCTAATATATAAATATTTTTATTTTTTGACTCCCATAAAAAGTCTAGCTCATAGTTTTCTAGTTCCATAACCAAAGACAAATATTTTTTTCTTTTCCATATCATCTCAAAAGTATCTTCCAGTTTGTAAAACTCTATATACTTACTTTCACTCTCTTTTGAAAACTCTATTTTAAGATTTTCCTTGTTAAAAAATTCCACTATATCTTTAGAAAGTTTGAATTTCTTTATCTTATTTTTTCTCGCTTCTTCATTGTGAAATTCTTTTGGTTCTAAACTTTTAATATAGGTTGTTAATTCTTGATATTTATTTAATACTGCTAGTGTATAAGGTCTTTGTCCATATTTATCTTTAATAGTTATATCAGCTCCATTTTCTACAAGCCACTTTACTAATTCAATATAATTCTTTCTTGTTGCTATCATAACTGGTGTTTCTCCATTTGTATATACCATTTCAGGCTCATTAAAATTTATGTCTGCTCCGTAATCTAAAAACATTTGAGCTATTTTTTTATTTCTGTCGGAAATAGCATTTCTTAAACAATCATTCCCATATTTTTTAACTGTTATTCCATATTTCTCAAAAACATCTATATTCTTGAACTTTTCCCCATAAAAGATATCCGCATAAATTCTCACGCATTGTCTTTTTGTTAAATTTTCCAATGCTCCATTTTTTATAAATAACTCACAAATTTTTGAAGAAGAGTAACGAGCAACATTTGAAATTACCGTTCCCCAATCACCTTCTTTAGTTTTTACATTTACGCCTTTTTCTACAAGCCATAATGTTACTTTTTCATTATTAGTTTGAATTGCTATCTCTAAAGGTGTTGTTGTTATATATTTACATAATGTTATTTCTTTATTTATATTCCATTCTTTTCTATACTCTTCTTCTAATTTTTCAATATCTTTATTAAAAATATATTCTACTATTTGAGGAACGTTTTCATAATTGCCAAGATGACCTATTTTATACATAATAACCTCCTTATGTAAATTTAGAATTTAACTTTCATGTAGTTTTGACAAAAGCTTATTTATATTAATTTTCTGAACCTTTAGATAATATATTATTACACCCTATAAAGAGCTAATTTAAATTGACCTTCTTAAAGGTGCATTTCTTTAAGTTCTTTCATTTTAAAATAAAAAATTGGAAACTACATTCCAGGATTCCATTCACAAAGAACATCATCAAAATTTTTATTTAATAAATCATTAGGTGATATAAAAAAGTTAATACAGCCTCCATCTTCCCACAAATAATTCTCTAAAGATTTACTGCAATCACTATCTAATTGTAGTAATAATATTTCCTTATCTTTATCTTGTATATCATATTCTCTTGGATCAAATTCATAAAATATAGGAATTCCTTCTATACAATGTTCTCTTGGAAACCAATCATAGATCTCATCAGGATCAAGACCTAATATATCTCTTAAATCGTAGATATCTTCAATTTGTATTCCAAAATTTCTTTTACAGTTTTCCTTTAAGAGTTGATTAAATCTACAATCATATGGTAAGAGCCCTCTCGTTTTTTCTTCAAAATATATTTTATATTCTGGTCTGCAAGGTAGTGGGCGGAAAATACAACGATCTTTTTTTTCAGTCTTCACTAAAATCTGTTGTTCACAATTATATTTTATATTTTCATGAAATATAATTTTTAATTCTCCACAATCTATTTCATATAAATCAGGATTGGAAGGTATAAAAAATTGCAAAATACCTTTTGTTGGAAATCCTTCTAAAGATGGCATCTCTTCAAAATTAATTTGTGCAAGTAAAGCTAGAGGCTTTCCATCTATTGTATTCAATGGATATGTAACTCCCAATGGCATATATGGTTCCCCACCTACTTTTGATGTGTAAATATCACAATTTTCACTATTTAGTATGATTTTATTATATTTTTTCTTAGTTCCTTCCATTATTTCATCGAGAATAAATTCTTTTACCATTTTAAATACCTTAAATTGATTTTCTTCTAAAGTGATCCAATTATCAATCTCATATATTTCATTATATTTAAAAAAATGTTCAATAATTTTTTCTAACTTATAGAAGTGTATAGTTTTATAGATGAGTTCTTTATCCCCAATATTTTCTCGATTATTTGAGAAAACAGCAATATAATAAATTTGCTTAGAAATAGGACATCTTTCTTTATAGAATTCTATTGAATTTTTAACCATATATTTACTTACAAGTTTATATATATAGGTAAAGCCTTCCATTTCTTTTAAAGAATCTAGTTTTTCTTTAATTGTTACAAAATTACATTTTAATTCCTTAAACGCAGTCCCCCTATACTCAGAGAAGTTATAGTAGAATTTAATCTCCTCCTTATAGTAAGTAATATCTACAATTTTATGTACCAAATCATGATATACTCGAGGTTCAATACTTTCAAAATTTATTTTATTAACTTCTTCTGAAAAATCATTTTCTCCAAATCCATAACGTAGAAAATAGCTCATATGAGTAAATATGTTAAATTCATTAAAATTTAATAGCATCATATCTCTTAATAAGCTCATTATTTCAACATCTATATCTTTTAATTCTTTTGCTTTGAATCCAAAATAAAGTGTTTCAAAATAAATTCCTAACACCTTATTTTCGTTATAGGCTGAAAATAAATTGATATTTCTATACTTCTGATTCCCGAAAAGGGCTAATGCTTTTCTTATATAAGCTAAGGCTTTTTTATAGTCTCTACCTCCAAATGAGGATACAGGTCTTAAAAACATATTAATTCTTGTTAAATAAACATAAATGTCTCCCACAAATTCTTCGTTTTTTAATGAAAGTTCAAATGCTTTTTCAGCATTTTCAAAATCCCCTATCTCCATAAATGAAAAACCTAAGTAATTAAAAACAAGCTGACCTTCATATAAAACTTGGATTTCTTTTTGAGGAAATTCTTTTAATATTAGTAATAATACATCTATTGCAGAATGATATTTCTTTTCTTCTAGTAAGTCGTAAGCTATATTTTGTGCTATTAAACATTGTTCTTCTTTCATAAACCCACCCCTATCTTAAATAATCACTTAAACTTTTATATTTATTATGATATTATCGTTTATTTAGTTTTATAAAAGAATAACAACACGTCTTTTATTCTATATTATTCTTTTTCGATTTAAAAGGACCCAAATTACTTATACTCATAATCTAGTGTATAAAGTTATAACCACAATCCATTAGTTTTTGAAGGTATTCGTCAAAACTATTTGCTATTACTTCAATTTCGTCTGGGTCGTGTAAAAATCTTACGATTTGCCCATTAATACCACTTGCCGAGGGTGAAAAGTCTATAAAAAGTTGTGAAGTTCCACCATTATTCATACAATCTGAGAAGTGCAGCCAATTCATTTCTTTGGAATTTTTTGTAATTTTATTGTCTACTATGACATCATCCTCATCATACAGACGATCAATATAATCAGCATAATATTTAAAGGCTTTATGTTTGTTTTCAATTATTTCTTTCGTGGATAGTAAATAGTATGGATATTCGTAAAGATCTGAACCTAAAAAATAAAACAACACTATTTCACCTTTATATTTTTTATGGTACGTTCCATCTACAAACTTAAGAAGTTCAATAAGTGAATTTGGAACACTTGGATATAGTATTTTCAGGTTGTCTAAATCTGATTGACAAGCACCATTTATTAAATTAGAAAAACTCTTCCTTTCCTCTTCTTGCCCGTTAGTACTGTATGCCTCTAGCAGACCATTAATATACTTTTTAGCTATATTCATTTTTTTTAACCTCCTTTCGTCAAATATAGATTTCATTTTTTTTCAGATTTAAAAGGGCTTTTTAATAGATCAATAATCAAGGATACTGGTGCAATTATGACTCCTGCTAAAAGTGCACTAACAGTTGCAAGTCCATCCATTCCTGTCCCTCCACTCCTAGAAACTTTTTTTTCTTTCCATTTCCCATTTATATATATAAATCCATTTAAATATATTTCGTCTTCTCTTACAGCAAATTCATATGTATAAAAATTATGTCCATAGTCATGACGCCATACAATCCCATTCTTTTGTACTTTTGTTGGGATTAAGATTTTTTCTCCATTAATAACTTTTTTATATTGATTTTTATACATTTCATCTTCTACAATTATTTCATCATAAAATTGGATATACTCTTTTTTCACAATAAAATTGTCATATTTTATTTCTATGAACGTTGGTTCTCTTTTCATATCTTCTTCCAATATTTTCCAGTCTTCGGCTGTTAACTCAATTTTATTTGTATCTTTAAATTCCATACTTCCTCCAAAGATAGTCGTAGTTCCAATAATCAATAAAAATATTAGCTTAAATATCTTCAATTTTTCCAAAATAATCTCCCATTTTTTAATGTGATAATACGAGCTTCAGTCAAAAAAGTGTAAAGTACGATTACTCATCCACTTTTTTACAAGTAAAAATAGATGCTCGTGCAAGGGGGATTTTCCCCCTTGACCCCTAGTCTATTCTCTCTCTTTCATTTATCAGTCCACAAATAAATTCTTCAAAAGTATTTGAAAGAACAGTAATTTTATAGTCATTTTCTTGATCTACATGTACAACTTTGGGTTCTCCATACTTCCCGCATTCTCTATAATCTAAAAAGACCAGATCATGTCCACCAGATGGACAATCACAAATTGCTACGCCTATATTAGGATATCCCCACTCATCACTCATCAATTTACCACCTAAAATTGAATATCTTTTATCCCTTCCTATTCCAAAAATAGAAGTAATTTCTATATGATCGTCTGCCCATGAAGTAGGTTTGCTTGTTGGGAAGATACAATTAAAAGGAATTCCTCCATTTTGTTTTTTCATTAGTTTTATATATGATTGTGGAAGTTTAAGATTATGTTGACTAAAGTTTCTATGATTTTTATAACTAAGCTTTAGGTAGCACTTTTTACTTCCTACACTGTCAAATTTAAAGAACCCCTTAATATTTCCAGGGGCTCTTTAAATTTAAGAAGTTTTTTACCATTTCTGATGTAAATGTTTTTACAATTTTAGAGGAATATTCAAGTTTTCACTTAGCTTCACAATTCCTTTTTCTTTTCTCAATGGAAAAATGTGTAGTTATACTTAAGTCTCACCAAGGAAATATCTATGAGCCTTTTTGGTTGCAATTAATTATACAATTTGAGTAAAAAACTTAAGAATATAAAGATTACAAGATTAAGAAAATAACTTATTATTTGAATTTGTATATTTTTTTAACTCAGTCAAAACTTCTAAAACGTCTTCATCCATATTAAATTCTAATGCTGCTGAGATAGACAATTCAATAGATGCTCCTGACCTAATTAAGCTGTCAACTATCTCAGTAGACTTAAGATAAGCTGCCCAGATTAAAGGAGTTTTCCCCTGATTATCTGTGGATTCAACATTTCCACCTAGAGAAATTATCTTATTTACACAAACTAATCTCTCATGGATGGTACACTCTATATCTGATGACAGAGCCCATAATAGTGGAGTATAACCATAATCATCAGAGCTGTTTATATCCATATCTTTACTCAATATATCTAAGAAAGAAGTCCTCATACGAGAAGAAGCATCCTGAAGTAGATTAAAACCATCTTTCTGATTTACGACCTGAAGTCCGAGACCCCTAAAGTGTTTGTAAAGGAGGATTCCTTCATCTTCATTAGCTCTGAAGATACAAGAATCTAAAACATTTTGACCTCTTTTATTTACCACTTCTATATCAGAATTGAGCTTTAGGAGTCTTTCTATAAAATAAGTCTCCCCATAAGAAACTGCCATTTTTAAAGGGGTGTTCCCATGAATATTTTGAAGGTT
Source organism: Fusobacteria bacterium ZRK30 (assembly GCA_024628785.1). NCBI lineage: Bacteria > Fusobacteriati > Fusobacteriota > Fusobacteria bacterium ZRK30. The sequence continues at coordinate 773,696 of CP102404.1, read as the reverse complement.
AATGTCTGCCCCTAATTGAATTAATGTTTCAAAAATTTCTTTTTTATTTTTTAAGACAGCCCAGTGAAGAGGTGGGCTTTCCTTTGTAGTTAAAGAGCTATTTTTTAGGCTTGGATAATTTAGTTCAGCCCCATGTTCTACTAATATTTTTAGGATATTAGATTGAATACTTTGAAAATTAGCAGGGGTAGGAGCATCATAAGATTTATTGCTTACAACTGCTAATTGAGGGATTGTTAACCCCTGACCACAGAGAGCATTAATATTAGCACCTGCCTTTAATAAAACTTTTACACACTCCTTAGCACCGTAGTATACTGCTGACATCAATGGTGTGAAGTGATCTGCATTACAAAATTGTTCTATATCAGCTCCATATTTAATTAGTACTTCCACAGTTTGAGCTCTTACCATTGGGGAGATTATATCGTGATTAGAAATTGCTTTATGAAGCGCTGGGGAATTATCAAAACCACCTATTGCATTAATATTATCGCCTTTTTGTAATATCCACTCGACGACTTTTGCTGAACATGCTTTTGAGTAAGCAAGTAATAAGTTGTCCTCAACCCCACTTCTGATACTAAGATCAAAAGGAGCCTTCTCCCAAAAAAAATCTAAGATACTAACATAGACATCTTCAGCTATGGGGTTATAATCTATAATATTCCACCTGTGAAGTTCTAGTAGGGGCGTTTCATTGTGACGTCCTTCCAATCGCTCTACATCAAAACCATTTCGATAGAGGCAGTCGAAGATCTTTAACTCAATCTGATTAGTCTCAGTCATTATAAATGATATTGGTTGTAATATTGAACTACTATTATCCCCAACCGAACGAATATTAATATCATCACCAAGACTTACGTATAGGTCTAAAATAGATACAATCTCATCAATTTTCTTTCCACCTTTTTTATACATATCTATATAGTTCATAGATTTAACAAACATAGTGCTCATATTAAAGCGTCTAATATCGTCTGGGTTATTAAATTGGTACCTTTTCTTTATTAAATGTGAATTATCAGTCATTAATTTTTCATAAGTTGAAAAATTGAGGCTTTTTGTAGGTAGATAACATTTTTTTTCTATGTAACTCAACTTTACTTTGGGATACTTTTCTAATATATAATTAATAAGAGATTCACCCTCTGGCACGTTGTAGACCATGTTTATATCTAGTAATGACAGATTCGTGTCGTGTTCCTGATCATAAAATCTGTAATTTGGGTTAAGATCTATGATTTTTATTTTATTTTCCAGAGTAAAGGTCTTGCTTAAAAGACTAAGGAGAGGGATTCCTCCTTTTGAAAAATCACCAATATTATTATTGAGAAGGTATGTTAATGATTCTTCAGTGTTCTTTATTAGAAAAAGTCTTTCTAGTACGCTGTATTCTCCGTTTTTAAAAGAATAAATTTTATCTATTTCTAAACCTGCAGTTAAAAGTAAATTTATTACTTCTTGTCGTTCATGAGGTGTGAATACATGGGTATTCCATGAAAATAACCCTTCAATAATAAGGTTTCCAGTTGGATCTTGGTAATTTGGATCTGCTCCTGCATCTAATAATAGTTTTATTAAAAATAAATTGTAATTATGGATTGCTGGTAATAAAGCACTATAACCATTACATTGGACCTTTGCCCCTTTCTCTAAAAGGTGCTGGATAAGTTTCTCTCTTTTTTCTATTTCCCCATATGCTAACGCATATAAAAGGTTGACATTAGATGAGTCAGAAGGAGCAGGCTCATACATAACATTTATGTCACCACCCATTTGAATGAACGTATCAATCAAAGTTATTTTTTCTTTGAGCCTAAAGTCATTAAAAACTAAATGGTCTAGAACTGTTCTATCTAATTTTTTTAAATTTTTTAAACAATTTAAAATATCATTGTAATTTTTTAATGTAAAAAATCTTATCTCATTAGGAACATTAAATCCTTTAAGGGCAGCAATTTGTTTTTCGTTTAAAACAGAACATATTTGTTTTTCAAAGCCATCAAAAGATTTCATCCTTTGAATTGCTTCAAACATTATTTCAGAATTTTTACTGTAAGAGTTAAAAATTCTTAAAATCAAAGATAGACGTTCACTCATAGGGTTAGATTCTTCAAGGACGACACCCCTTTCATCTACAAAATATTTAATTAGGTTGATCACTTTAGATTGATCAGAATTGTCTGTATCTAAAAACAAATGAAAAAGTTCTTCTGGAGGTTCTGAGGAATTTTCTAATATTTTTTTTATTACGCTTATGTAATTATTACCAATCATGCAAGCCTCTGCTGGAGTAAAGAAATCCTTATGACTACTTCTAATCCCCACTGCATCTAGTTCTTGTAAGAATTCAAATTTATAATTCATTTCATTATTTAATAGGATTTGTGAATAAAATCCTATTGTAGCATCCCTCATGTCATCATTTGAATATTTAAGGTTAAGATATCCAGGTAATTCATGCTTTTTTATAGGATAGTGAAACACATTGAAATCTACTCCTTTTTCCACTAACAATTTTATAATATTGATATTTTTTAGATTTTTACATTCTTTTTCTAGATTAAAGTTTCCTCGATGATAAAAAAGTGGGTCAATTTCTAAAAAATATTCGACACTTGTAAGGTTTTCCACTTTAATTGCATATCCTAAAGGAGTATAGCAATCTCCTACAACTTCTAAAATTTTCCCAATTATATTTTTTGCATTTATTCTTTCCTTAAGGTCTTTTAAATTTCCAATGTTTGTTGTCAAAATAATTTTTTCAATTGGATAGTTCTTTCTTTCTTCTTTCTCTGTTTTTATAAAGTCTTTAAAAAAATTCATAATTTCTTCCTCCATATATAGGTATTACTTTGTACAACAAGGTGTAGGTCTTCTCAAATACAATATGAAAATTGATTTGAATTGTATAATAAAATTAAAATCAATTAATCTATTCGGAGAATCCTGTCATCATTATTTCCTTATTCTTTTGAAAATGTTTCAATGTAGCCTAAATTTGCGTTGAGGTCTTCTATAGGTCCTTCAAAAGTTATTAAACTAAGATTTTCTCCATTGGGTAAAATATAACTAACAATCTTGTTTCTATTCTCATTATAGTCTCCGTAAATATATAACCCTTGAAGTCCATCAAGGGTTATTGGTGTACCTTGGATGTTTTGCACTCCCAAACTCTCAAACTGATGGGCAATAGCACTTGCTGCAGTTTCAACGGTATGATTTTTATCTTCCATAACATTAAGTGTAAATATTGTCTTTCCATCTGACTTTTGAATATCTTGTAACCTTAGCGAATTTGAGTTCATACTAGTGAAAGTCATAAATTTTTTTGGTAAATAGATATATCCTGTTTTTTTGTTCCCTGTTTTCTGGTGATTTTCTGCTGACATAATCGTCCCTCCTAAAGTTAATAACAATAAGAATAATAAGAATTCTTTCATAATCATCTCTCCTTTTTTGTAGATCTCAAATGAGATCTTTTTTATAATTTTCAATTAAATAAAAACATCTATAAATTATTAGAAAAATATTAGTAATAACAGCCATTTTATCATCTGGTAATTCACCATAAGTACCAAAAAAATTTCCATATTTTTTACTTATCTTTAAATTTTGATGCTTTTTAATAAATTTATCTCTCATAGGATAATCAGCATCTAGTTTTATAATTCGTATAAATTTTTTTAATAAAGGCTAAAAGGTTGCTTATTTTATAATAACTAATAATCACTTTAATATTCCTACTAGCACTAATTGTATTTTTTATTTCTTTTTGATATAATAATAAGTTTGTATACTGCATAAAAGGAATAAAGCGCAGATATCCAAATTAATAGCAAAGTGTTACTCACTTTAGTCTATTAGGAAAAAAATTAATCTATAATTACTTATTACGATGAAATATTTAAACAGATATAACAAACGTATAAAAATTAAAGATGTATTCTCTTTTAAAAATTGCACTATTTTAATATATCTGTCAATTCAAACAACTATTAAAAATAGATTTATCATCTAGAAATTGCAGGTGAGGTATACGGTAGATTTGTTGATAGAGTCCTAAAATACAGCAAAAAAAAATGCCAAGTTGCCTCTAAAAGGCTTGCTTGACATGCTTAAAATTTTAAAACTATACTTGAAATAATAAAAATTTATAATTTTTATGGACAGTCTCTTAAAAGATTAAAATTAATAATTAATACTTTTTTACCTTTGCTCAAACTCTATAATAAATTTTTTATAGATTATTTACAAATGAATTGGTTCTGACAGATTATTGAAAGTATTTTAAAGTTATATGTAAATATTCCTATTATAGTCATTTAACAGCCCTTAGCCATACTACATCTACTAATGCAGCACAATTTCATAAATAAAAGATCCTAAAAAAATTAGGATCTTTTTTAATTACTTTTCAAGACAGTGTCAATGACGTATATTCCTATTTAAACAGCTTTCTTATCCTTCTAATTAAATAAGTAGATCTCAGCACATGATGAGGTGAAAAAAATAAAGTAATATTAATTTGTTTTTAACTTTGTTATTTTAATTATAGAAAAAACCATAATACTCATACTTACCCATTGAAACGGAGATAGGATACTTCCATTGAAAAGATAGTCAAATAAGATACTTGAAATTGGAAATGAAAGTTCACAAATTGTAGCTACATTCGCCTTTACATGTCTCAATCCATAATAGTATATAAATGCTGCTCCACTTCCGCTGGTCAATCCAATAATTATAAATATCTGCCAGTTAAGGGTAGTTATTTTCGAAAACTGACCCAGATTGTTACTTAAAACATTTACAACTGCAAGAATTAGTGTTGTAAGCCCGTACCTGAAGAACAATGTCTGTTTATGTGTAATTGTAGAAACCATTCTCTTTCCAAAGACTGTAGAACTACCAAAGGCAAAAGCTGCAACTATGGCATACATAGATGCTTCCAGCATATTTTGGTGCTCAATAGAAAACGGATTATTAAATTCAAAAGTTAAAAAATATCCGGCTGTTAAAGCTAGCATTGCCCATACCACAAATTTTCTGGCAATCTTTTCTTTGAGGATAAATCTAGCTAAAACAATGGCAAATACCGGTTGTAATTTTTGTAGAAGTGTTACTATTGTCAGATGCTGAAAATTTAATAAAAATAGTGCTTTTACAATGGATAGTGTCCCAATGACTCCTCCAAAGAGTGCAACTAATGTCATAAATATATAGTCATATTTAGTAAACTTTTTTAAAGCTCTGTATTCCTTATAAAATATAAAGTTCATCCCTATAAACGGCAGCAGGTGAAGCATAAATACCACAAATTTTGTATCTAGATTATATAGACGAGGTGTCAGAACTATCCCGTCTAACCCCCATAAACTCGCAGCTAAAACTATTGCCAACCCACCTATCTTGCTCTTTCTTTCTTCCATTTCGTTCTTCCTCCTAATAAAAAAGCAACGTGACGTTGCATCCAGACAAACACAGTTCAGATTTTATAATTTTTTATTTATTCAATAAATTTTATAATTTCCTAAACAATAAAAAATACCCCAAGTAAACTTAGGGCATTAAAATTTAGGATATTTATTCCGATTTTTTAAATAACTTCTATCATCCAGACTTTACTGTCGGTATCAGAATTTCACTGATTCAGCCTAAGCTCGCGGACTATCACCGCCGGTAGGGAATCAAACCCTGCCCCGAAGTTTTATACAATTTATAATTGATTATAAACTATAACAATTTACTCTGTCAACATTATTTCTTATAATAAGTCATAGCTTCCGGGAGATATCTCTCAATATCTGCTATCCTGTGCTCATGGGATGGGTGAGTACTCAAGAATTCATTCCCTTCATTCTTACTGAGTTTTGACATTCTTTTCCAAAATTCTATAGCTTCCTTAGGATCATACCCTGCCATAGCCATAAAGATCAGCCCCAGCCTGTCTGCTTCTAATTCATGTTTTCTAGAGTAACTCAAGATACCCAGGTTAGTTCCTACTCCATATGCCTGAAGTGCCAAATCACTTGGAATTGGTATTTCTACATTGGACAGCCCTAAATTTAAAAGGTTGGCACCTGTTTGTACAGCCATTTGATGACTCAGCCTTTCAGAACCATGTCTGGCCACTGCATGGGCTACTTCATGACCCATAACCACTGCTACACCAAGTTCATCTTCTGTTATAGGTAAAATTCCAGTATAAAAAGCAACTTTTCCTCCAGGCATACACCAGGCATTTACCTCTTTCCCCTCAACCAGGTTAAATTTCCAGTTATATCCATGAAGGAGATCTTCCTGTCCTTTCTCTTTAAAGTATAACTCTACAGCTGCCGAGATATTTCCTCCAACTTTTTTTACTAATTCAGAGTTTTTATTATTTAAAGGCTTGTTTTCATTTAGAAAGTCCTGATACTGTTTTTCGCTAGATACAATGATATCACTTTCATCTACCAGCATCAATTGATTTCTCTCTGTAACAGGAACATTACTGCATGATATTATAAATATTAAACTAAATAATAACATTAATTTTTTCATTTTTTCCCTCCATAGTTATCTTTTACTTTTTTTCGATTATCTATCAAATAATTTTACAAATATTTCTAAATTTCCATAGAAATGGATATGCGGGTATCCTGCAATGATCTTATCTTTCTCATAGCCGCACGACCACATCCTCCCATTCTTTTTCTTCAATTCAAAATATAGATCTTTTTCACATATATCATATAGGTCTGAATAGTGGAATTCATGGCATCTTCCGGTTATTCCATCTTTACTCTCATAATCCACATATCCAAACCGCCTAATATTCAGTCTGGATTTCATCTCTACCTTTATATCCAGCAATCCGCACATAGGGTCTAAGTCGCCATCTAACTGCTTTATTCCCTTTGTAAGATACATGAAGCCTCCACACTCAGCATAGATAGGTATCTTCTTAGAAGCCTTCCTTATATCCTCCATCATAGAGATATTTTCATATAATTTTTTTGCAAATATCTCTGGGTATCCTCCACCTAAATATATATAATCCAGATTAGGAGGCAGATGAGGGTCATTTGTAGGAGAAAATTCTACTATCTCCATTCCTGTATATTCCATAAGTTTTAAGTTTTCAGAATAATAAAATGAAAATGCTCTGTCTTTTGCGACTCCTACCCTCTTTCCCTTAAACCTGTCTTTTAGATATTCTGCCGGATTTTTAAGTTCTTGGGCATTATTTCTATCTTCTGCAATCTCTAATATCTTATCTAGATCTATATATTTTCTTGCCATATCCTTTAATATCTCTATCTTTTCATTTAAGTCCTCTATCTCGCTGGCCTGCTGTAAACCAAGATGACGTTCACCTATAGAGACTCTGTCATCCTTTGGGAAATATCCTACACATGGTATTTCGGTGTATCTCTCTATCCCTTCTTTCAATAGATTATACAGTCCTTCGCTGCCAACATTATTTAATATAACTCCCCTTATCTTTACTCTGGGATCGAGATTTTTAAATCCTAGTACTGTAGCTGCAATACTTGTAGAAGTTCCCTTTCCGCTTACCACTAATATTACAGGGATGTCCAAGACACGAGACAGATGGGCACTACTGTAGTTATCCAGCTCATGGTTCAAACCATCATAAAGGCCCATAACCCCCTCTACCACACTGATATTTTTAGTATTTTTAGAAAAAATATATTTTACTGCATCTTCACCCATCATAAAAAGGTCTAAGTTATTGGATGGATTTTTAGTTATAAATTCATGAAATTTTGGATCGATATAATCAGGCCCTGCCTTAAATGGCGATACCCCTTCTAAAGCACCCATTATAGCTGTACTGATTGTTGTTTTCCCGGCTCCACTAGATGTTCCTGCTATAAGTATTTTTTTCATTTTTCCCCCTATTTTAGAAGGATATATCTCCTTCTAAATTTTAATACTAAAATTATACAATCCATTGGAAATTTTTGCAAAGATTATAATAAAAAGCAAGGTAACGCTATATCCAGATAAGCACAATTTGGATTGCGGTGACACCCTTGTAGATATAAATTCCTATACAATAGAAAATGAAGGGCAAATCAGCCCTTCATTTCAATTTTTTATTTCAACTGTACTTATTAACCTACTTTTTTAAATAATAATTATAAAGAGTTTTTACTATTTATAGATTTTTTAAATACTTCATTTGGAAATATTTTATCTTTTACTTCTTATATCCATTTTTATATTCTGCTTCCTCTATTAGTTTTCCATCCTCGTTATAAATTTTAAGTGTCCCGTGCCGATAACCTCTCTCATTATAATTTTCTATCTTTTTCAACTTTCCATTGGAATAATAATATTTTTGCGGCCCGACACTATACCCCTGGTCTCCGTAGTTCTGTTCTGCTTTTTTCTTTCCATCCTCATAAAACTCAATCTTTTTCCCAATATTTATATTTAAATAATAATTCATTATACCTTTAGATTTTATCTTTCCATTAGAATAATATTCAGTAACTTCTACTTTTTTCTCAAAAGACAATCCATCCCCATAATTAATATCCTTTTTTAATTTTCCATTTTCATAATAAGTTTTATCTAAACCTACCTTAATCCAACTCGTATTTGTATGAGCACCTTTATGCGTTTGTTTAATATGTTTCTTCTCATAATCGTAATAGATAGTTCTTTTATATTCTTTCCCTTTATTATAGCTATCTACATAATAAACTTTGTCTCCATGATAGTGAATGCTTTTGCCTTCTATCACACCATTTACTATATAACCAATAGTTTTACTATTTTCATGTTCATAGGCTAAAAATTGTCCTTCAGGAACTCCATCAGCATTATAATTTGAAATTCTTTGAATAATTCCATCTTGATAGGTTGTCTGAATATATTTTTTACTTTTTAAGTAATATTTTGATTGAATTAAAACATTATTTCTATATTGATATTCTTCTTTAAGAAATCCATTTTCATAGTAATAAACATTCACATCTTCTATATTGTTATTATTAATTACTTGTTTTGTATAACCACTAAAACTTTCTTTATTCTTGATATCTTTTATATTAGTTATTGTAAAGTTAGAAGAAAGTGTCTTAGTTAATTCTTTATCTACTTCAATGCCTTCTTTATAATATCGTCCATTTCTATATCCGCTATAGATCCCTTTATCATAAAATCCTATTTTTTTATCCAATTTATCATCATTTTTGATTAATATTTCTACTTCTCCATGTGGGATTCCATTTCTATAATTTTTAATTTCAATGTGGTTAGAATAATAACTTCTTAAAATACATTTGCCATTTAAATTCCCATCTGAGTCATAATTTTTTAATTCCTTTAAAATTCCATAACTATACATTACTTTTTTTACTATTTTTTTTACGTTCCCATCCATAAAATGAAATTCATATAACTTCTTTCCTTCTTTATCATAATACTTCCTAGATAATAAAACCCCATTTTTATAATTTTCTACTTGCATAACTGCAGAATAGTTGTTTATAATATCTTTTTTAGCTTCTCCATATAGTTCTCCAGTAAAGTTTTCTCTAGGGATTTCTCCCCATATAACTACCCTTGATTGTTTTTTTACTGCCGGCTGGGTATCTTCTGCTATCCTCAGACCCTGGCTGAAGAATAATTTTTTATCATATGATTTTTCCTGTACCCCGTTTAAAACACCGTCACTGTATCTCTCTACTATCTTATTTCCTCTATAATCTTCAGAGCTAATTTCTCCATTTAAAACACCATGGGAATATTCGCTGGTTTTTCCTTTTTTATCAAATGATACCCCATGACGAAGCCCCATCTCATCAAAAGACTGATCAAAGGTAAGTTCACCGGTCTTATTTACTTTTTTTAAGTTGGAAAGCACTCCTTTTTTATAGGTTGAATATTCTTTCTCACTGTAGAATCCCTTATTTTCCATCACTCCATTTATAGGTTTATTGTCCAAAACACTATAAACTTTTTTCTCCTTGCTATAAGTCGGTATATCCAGAATTTTATTTTCTACAGATGTGCAGCCTATAAAAAATAACAGGCCAAATATTAAAAATATTTTTGATTTTAAATTCATAACTCCTCCTAAGAATTTACCTTTTTAATTCACCTTAAATAAATAATAATAAAATTGAAAACACTACAAGACAAATCCCTATGAGCATATACATTATACGTGTCCCTTTTCTTCCGATCATTGCAACTGCCTGTCTTGTTTTTCTGTATTCATAAAATCCATCTACGTCTTTATATGTTTGTAAAAACAAATAACACCCTACTACAAACATAATAATTATAGTTATATATCTACCCATTATAACCTCCTAAAATAAAAACATTAAATAAAATAGCCTAAAAACACTTTATATCTTATATTCATTTTGATATTTACCTCTTCAACCTTAGTAATTCAAACCATCTTCTAATGCTAAATACAACTTAAATATCTTCTTCTCCTTAATAACTTCAAGTTTACTTGACTCCTTTTAATTGGAATATCTCTTCTTTATTTTCGATTATATATTGATATAATTGAATGGCAAACTGGGTTCGAAATTCATCGTCCCAATATTTTTTTTGAAGAAATAATAGTTGTTCATAGTCATCATGATAATTTTTCCACATATTTACAAGCTCTTTTCCAACACTAATAAATCCCACTAAATTAAGAGCATTCAATAAATTTTTTCGCATCTCAATAAGCCCTTCATCTTTTTCTTCATTCAAATGTTTATCTGATAAATCCCAAAACCCATCATCTTCAAAATAAGAGAAAAAGCCCCATAGGTCATAAATAGCCCAAAGGCAAGGATCAATATTCAGTTCTTGTCTATTTTGCTTTGCCTTGTTTATATACGATTCTATATATTTAACCAATAAGCAGAGATCCTTATCAAAATTATTAGCCGGATTAAGTTTTTCAAAAAAATCATCCGGTAGGGAAAGTATAATCCCATAACGATCTCTTATTTTCTGCTTCTCCCACTCTCTTGTATTTGGGGCATCAAGCAAACTTAATTGATACTGCTTTTTCGCTTCTTTTTTTGTCACCTTTAACCTCCTCTTTAATTTTTATCATAAAGTAAATAGCAATCGCTTTTGGGAAAAAATATGCTTTATTAACTTTGATGTCAGCAAAGCCCGTTGAATAGTCATCTTTAATCTCATATACATATGGACTTTTTTCAGTTTTGTAATATCCCATAATTAACTCTTGAAATTGTTCAGCAAGTGTTTTCATATCATTAATCTCCTTGTACTTTGCATTTCATGATCCTGCTAACTTCATGACAGTAAAGTGTTATCACCGTGTTATTTTTCATTAATTCAAGTGTAGGCTTAAAATTTTAATATGGCAAGAAACCTTATTTTTGAGGCTTCTTGCCATATTTTTTTACTTTATTCTAGTGTTCTATCAGCATACATTGTTAATAATTTCCCCTATATTTTTCCCCAATTTCTAACTTGATCTACAATATACCTTTGATATTTTATTAATTTTCAAGACTTTTTAATTCACATAATTCATTTTCTTGTATTTGCATTAATGCTAAAGATACAATACTTAAACCAACAATAGATAAGACTAAATAGGTTGTCCCTTCATTCTTTCCTCCTGATTTTTCAATAGAAGTTCCCATTTTATAATTCCAAATCAAAAAATAAATTCCTAAAGTTATTATTGTCAATAAAATCAATTTCCCCCCTTGAGCAGGTTCATTATTTTTGCTGGCAAAATCATTAGCTAGCCCTACCATCCAAAATAGAGAATAAATTCCTAAAGTAATAATACTTAAAACTATACACATTCCAATACTTCTTTTTTTCAACATTGTTTCCTCCTGATAAAATATAATTTAAATAATTTTTATTCTACTGCTAATTCCCCAAAATAGATTATCTCATCTATAAGTATTACAAAAAATAAAATTTTAGAGAGTCATCATTCTTGAAACTAAACAATAATCCATTGTTTTTCTTAATACGATAAAAAATTCCATTACGAATCTTATGTTATGAAATAAGTTTATATTCTTCATCTAATTTGCCTTTTTTATCTATCCAAATTAAATATTCTAAATAACTTTCAATACTTTCATGAGTCATTTTTTCATTTCCTTTTAAAAATGATGTTAAGACTAACGCCTTGTATTTCCCACAATTAAACAAAAGATCAAAAACCTTTAATTCTTCTTTTAGTTCTTGTACAAAAGTTTTGATTCTAGAAAAATTATATTTGAATTCTTTGAGTTCCTTTTTATTATATTTGAATTCTAATTTATCCATACAAATAGAACCTAAAATAGCTAGTTTCATTATTTCTCTTAAAGAATCATATTCTTTATGTAGGTATTTTATTTCTATATCAGTTTGAAGTTCCTGTATTCTTAGAATCACTGATTTGTTTTTCTAAAATATCATTGTTAATAACCATATCATTATATTTAATTATTGAACTTAAAAAATTTGAACATCTAGTGTCAATAGATTTTGATTTTTTTAAGATACTTTTTTTAACTTTGAAACTCCATAGTTTTATATTTTTGTTTTCTCCTCCTTCTGAAATTTTACTTTTGTATTCTAGCAAATAACCAATTCTGATTATACAATCAAGTAAAAGGTGGAAAACATAGGTTTCTACCGAAGGTTTAACTGTCATATAAATTTCTTTCGATGATTCTTTCAATTTTTTCAAAGCTTTTTTTTTAAATCTTTCTTTCTTTAAAACTCCTTTAGCTTTTACAACTAAGTCTATATTATCGTGAAATTTCCCTATTTCTTTAAGAAAATGAATATTATCACTATCTAATTGATAGAAAATATCCTTTTCTCTATCTGTCATTAAATTAAAAATACTTTTAATTAACTCTTCTTTCTCTTCTTTCAAATTTAACCCTCCTATGTTTAGGATGCATATTACATACAATAAAATGCACGCCCAAGTCAATTTTGAACAAAATTCAAGTTAAACTTTGGATAAAATTCCTCTCTCATAATCAATTTTACTTTTTTTACAATTTGGACATATTTTTTTATACGGTACTCCTAGAGAATCAACTTCTGTTTTAAATATTTTTTTACATTTTAAACACTTAATTTCTTTTTCTTTTTTCATCGAACCCTCCTTCTTTAATACGTCTCGTTTTTTGTGTTCCCCTATAAAATTATTTTTTAATAAAATTTTTATAGTTTTCTCTAACTCATCCAATAGATTATAAAAGTTATTTATTTTTTCCTTTTTATTCCCTCTAAACTCTTCTTGATTTTTTGTAAATTCATGTCTTAAACTCAGAATCAAATCTAACTCTCGCCCCATGTGAATCCCCCCTTTATATTGATCATAATATCAATATATTTAATAACCATATCACTAAAAATTAATATAATAAGTGTTGTTGCTCTAGAGGCTAGTCAGCTCCTTCTCCCTTTGTTATAATTTCTACTTCCGGCAGGATTTTTGATAACCTTGATTTAGCTGGTTCTGCTCTTTTTAAGGATAATTTTTTATTAAAAGCATCCGATCCTGTACTATCTGTATGGCCTGTTACCTTTACTTCCATTAATGCCTTCTTTTGTATCTCCAAAGCTCTTTTATCCACCCCTTGTTTTACATTTAGCTAGTTATTAACCCCGGTTGGGATAAAATCTCCTATATCATTAAACTTAAATCCCATTCCCAGACTCATATAATATTCATCTCTATTTTCACTAGGAAGATATCCTCCTCCTACACTATAGATTACTCCATTATTATGCTCTACATCAAAAGATCCCTTTATCTTTATTGTTCCCTTTTCCCTTTCTGGTACTAAGATATCAAAATCCGATCCTCCCTGAAATCTTCCGGTTACATAATCATTATCACTGCCATCTAAAGCATAAACGTAAGATACTCCTAATTTAACTTTTCCCTCTCCATCTTCAAATGGAATGTTTCTTACTAAATCCATTCCTAACTCTGTATCTACATAATTAAATGACTCTTTATCTGTTTCTATACTCAGAGCGCCCTCTTCTTCTACTGATTCTTGACTTATTCTGGCATAAGACAAATTAACTTTTGGTTCTAACGACCATTTATCATTTATTGCATAGTCATAAGTCAATCCTGCATATGCTGTAAATCCATTTGTTGATATCTCCTCTTCATATTTGTTACTTTGATAGCTGTTTCCTGCTACCCTGATTGTATCGTAATCTCCATATTGATATCCTAATCCCGCTATTAATCTAAAGTTGTTTTTCTCTGTTTTTGTATACCCTCCTACATAGATACTATCTCCATCTATCTTTGACCCATTAGATATACTTGTATTACTATTTGCTCCTCCTGCAATGAACCCAATAGATGTATCCTTACTTAGTCCGTATTCTGCAAGAGCATATCCTCCGTATATATCACTATCTGTATTAATATCTATACCATAATCATCAAATCCATAATAACTGCCCTTTATATGGTTTTTGTACCCTGAATCATAATCGTCTCCTCCAAATGTCAGCCCGCCGTAGATCATCCAGTTTCCTTCATTGGCTCTGAATGGGTTGTTAAGGACCATCTCGTTAAAAAGACCCATACTGTCTTTAGAAGTTCTCGCTGCATAACCATATGGATTTGCCATAAAGATATCGTTTAGGAGCACTAATAAATTTTCCCCTGCTTCATCTTGAGATTTATCATTTATATTAACTGTAGGATAAAGAGCGTCTATAATAAGACCTGAATCATCACTAGAAAATGCACTTTTATATATTAAATCTATCTTCTCATAGTGACTACCTATTGCCCATTCTGGAACTGTTGGTTTATCTGGATCAATAGGATCAGTAGGAGGGTCAATAGGATCAGTTGGGTCTACTGGATCAGTGGGATCTATTGGGTCTACTCCCGGTCTTACAAATTCTGGTTCACCAAATACCCAGTCTAATCCATCTCCTACTACTACTGTTACATCACTACCATCTACCTGAGCTCTACATAGAATTGAATCTGTTCTCACATATAATTTATTATCTAAAGTGGTATTGCCCATAGAGATAATAGCTCCACCTCCCAATCCATTGGTAACTAGATTTAGAACACCTTTATTTGTATCATCCTCAATAGACAACCCTGCTGCTGATTCTCCAGTGATTGTCGCTCCACTATCATATAATGCATGCCCTATGACTTTGTCATCGTCATCTGTTTTTGTAGGGTCTACCCTTAGATTAAGACTGCTGTTTTTCTCTATATGGATACTTTCTCCCCCTTCTACCTTAGCTGTCTCATATAAAGTTACTGATCCTTCTATATTTAGGTTTTCAAAATCACTAATAGTATGATAGATATTTAGTGATCTTTCATTTACTGTTGTTTTTAATAACGGATTTTGGCTTATAGGAAGGTCTCCTAATTTGAGGATATCATCTCCTTGACCACCATAGACATCATTATTTATTTGTGAATCAGTAGAAACTACCATTGTGTCCTTTCCTGCACCTAAAATTACATTTCCATTTAATATAGTGTTGTCTTTTATAGTAACTATATCATCTCCTTCTTTAAGATCAATTATTCCATTTATTATTGAATTACCTGAAAGTTCAATAGTGTTACTTGTATTATCTCCCTCTATAATATTCCTGTAGGTGAAGATATCATCACTTCTGTCATCAGGAGTCCCTATTCCTCCTCCATTAAAGATAGTGTCTCTAGCTACTAATTTAGAACCTTCACTTAGTGTAACTGCTTTTTCATATCCATTAACTATAGAGTTATTTAGTGTAACATTAGTATCTTCCAGTGTAATAACTCCAGTACCAACTCCTGCACCATTTATTATATGATTATCATATGCTGTATCAACATCTACTACTTTGTAACTATCAGTACCGCTAGTATCGATCTCTGTATTTAAAACAGTATAACTAGTTCCATCAATATCAAATGTCCCTCCAGAACCATTAGTTATTTCACCGATAGTTCTCTCATTATCGTTGGTTCTGTCTTCATCACTAAAAACATCTTCAAACTGAATCTCTATTCCATAATTTTTATATTGATTTTCACTAAGTTCAACTTTAGATAATCCTTGATAATTACCATAATCCCTTATCTCATCTGTAGGTCTATCATAGGCGATAATCTCTGTACCATCTCCTATAATCTCCCGTCCTGCTAAGATACCATAGTTAGTGATACTTCCAGTAAGAGAATCACTATTTTTTATAGCTATAGCACTTTCGCTTCCTGCAACTAATCCAGTATTCTTCATATTTTTAGTATATTTACTAAAAGCGATACCATTACCTGAAAAGTTGATTTTTTTATAGTCTTTTAAAAGAGTAACATCACCATCTTTAGAGTAATTTCCTGTATCTGCTATGTTTATCCCTGTTATACTTCCATTATTAGTTTCTACCTCGCCATAGACTCCATTACTAGATAACATTACTGATGAGTATGAATTTGATGAATCACCGATACTAGCGTGGGATATACCACTTATAAGTCCATTGTTAGTTCCTATCTCTTTACGTACACCATTGCTAGTTAAATATAAACTTGAATATGACTCGTCTCCTAGAGGAGAATCACTGGTAGTTGCTTTAAACATACTTTTGATAAGACCACTATTATTATTTATTCCTTCATACACACCATTATTTGAATATTGGATTGTTGAGTATGAGGAAGAAATATGTTCTTGCATATTATCTAAAACTCCATTGTTTTCTTCAACTTTTTTATATACACTATTCCCTGAAAAACGAGCAAATACAGAAGAACTAGCTGAAGAATTACTTGATGATAATCCACTAACTAAATGAAGTTTACTTTCTATAACCCCACTATTTTTTTGAAGATTTCCATATACACCATTACCTGAATAATTTATAGAAATGTTATTCTTATTTGAGTTACCACTACTAAGGTACATCTTATTTATTATAACTCCACTATTTTCTCCTACGTCTCCAAGGATCCCATTTCCACTGTTTACATTAGCTGCCTTTGAGGACACTGACGATGACGATGACGATGATAAAGAATTACCAGTAGTAGTATTTATTAAACTTTTTATAAGTCCAGTGTTTTCTCCTACATTTCCATAAACTCCATTTACAGAGTATCTTAAATTTGCACTTGAATCCGCAGTTAAATATGTATTTGATGTTGAATTACCAGTGGTTTCATTGAGCTCTCCAATTATAACTCCACTATTATTATTAATATCTCCAAAAACTCCATTAGTACTACTCTCTCCAGAGCTCCTTGCACTACCTTTTGAATCACCAGTGTTAATATTTACTAAACCTCTTATAAGTCCAGTATTTTCTTCTACATTTCCATAAATTCCATTTCCAGAGTAATCTAAATTTGAGATTGATGATGTAGTCGAAACTCCAGTAACAACATTAAGCTCTCCAATTATTGTACCTCTATTTTTTCCTACGTTTCCATAGACTCCATTTCCAGATAAGTTTGAGTCTAAATATGCATGCGAACAATAGGGTGATCCACTTGTTTTTACATTTAACCTTCCCATTATAAGACCTCTGTTTTCTCCTACATTCCCGTATACTCCATTAGAAGAAGATTTAATTTCAAGACTTGTTTGACCCCTTCCTGATTCAGGTAAAGAAATAGTGATATCAGTATTCCCTTTTATTATTCCATTATTATTTATTTCAACATTTTCTGCTGTTGTATATACTCCATTTCTTTGATTTTCTGCTCTAAAACCAGTACTGATATATGTAGCGTCAAAACCTAATGTAGTAATAATATTTCCATTATTATTTAATGTTATATTGGGAACCTTTATGTCTATCCCACCATTATAGATCTCCTCAGATGTAACAGTAAATATTCCATCTTCTGGGCTGTTACTTTCATCGATTACAAATCTTTCACTATAGGTTGTAGTCCCTGCTATTAAGAAGGTAACTACTATTGCTTCTGTTATTCGTATTTTTCTCTTTAAAAAACGTTTTAGTGCATTTTCGTTATTCCTTTTCATGTTCCTCACTCTCCCAAATTTTTTTGTATAAAACTTGTACTCTTGATTGTAAACTATAAATGTGCTCAATAGTTCTACCAGCTTTAATTGTTTTTTTTATTTATTTTTGGTATAATAGAGGTTTTTACTATAAATAATAAAAGAAAGAGGGAAGAGTTCTGTATTTTTCCTATGTGTGAAATAAATAAAGCACGTTGCCTATGCAAAATAAAAACTATTAAAATCTTCTAGAAATCATTTAATATTAACATCTCTATTACAAATATTAGGATGTCAATAAAATGAAAATAATAGCAGTATCTATTAGTACAGAGAACGAGATTTTAACAACTTAAAAGAAACGTTTAATCAAAATATTTTTTATAATAAATGAGATATACATAAATGTTTGGGAAGACAGTGACGAGAAGAATTGGAGTTAATATAAATAGAATTAATAATAATATTCTACAATTGCTTGTACTTAATAAATCAGCAAATATTAGGACAAAAACTTATGGTACAACAGTAAAACATGAAATTGATTTTGACCAAAGTAATATATGTTAAAAAGAAGCAGATGAAATTATAAGTGAACGATTATATTCCAAATAAAAAAATTGAAATAAATTTAGTGATTGATTATCACGATAATATTGTAAAAACTTTTAAAATAATGAGATACCTAAAAACAAAAAAACTTCCTATCATGAAATCATGAAATAGGAAGCCGTTTTTTTTTATTTTTTATAACTTATTGATCTACTTCTTTAAATAATAATTATAAAGAGTTCTTACTATTTGACCGGTACCACCATTAGCATAATAACCATATGGTGCATCTGTAGATGATGTTCCTGCAATATCAAGATGCATCCAAGGAGTATCTCCTACAAATTCCTCTATAAACATTCCTGCTGTGATACTTCCGGCAAATCTTCCACCTGTATTTTTAAGGTCAGCTATCTTAGATTTATAAAGTTCCTTATACTCAGGGAAGTTAGGTAATCTCCATACTCTTTCACCTGCTGTCTCAGAAGCTCTCTCTAAGTCTTTATACATCTCGTCATTATTTGCTAATACACCTGTTGTAGACATCCCCAGGGCCACTAATACTGCTCCTGTAAGTGTAGCTACATCTATTACTTCCTTTACATTCTCATGGTTGATGATATAGTGTACTGCATCAATAAGAGTTAATCTTCCTTCAGCATCTGTATTATCTACCTCTATAGTTTTTCCTCCCATAGATCCAATGATATCTCCCGGTCTATAAGCATTCCCTCCAATTGAGTTTTCACACGCAGCGACTACAGTTACTATGTTTTTCTTTACTTTCATTCTAGAAAGAGCACACATAGCTCCTATAACAGTAGCAGCTCCTCCCATATCTGTTTTCATATTAGCCATTCCTGCACTAGGTTTTAATGATAACCCACCTGTATCATATGTTAACCCCTTTCCTACTAATCCATGGATCTCTGTAGGGTTTGAAGGGTCTCCCAGGTGTCTCATAACGATAAACTTAGGTCTTTTTTCAGCAGCTCTGGCTACTGATAAAAATGCTTCCATCTTTAATTCTGTAATTTTTTCTTCATCAAATATTTCTACTTCAAACTCATATTTTTCTCCTAATACCTTAACTTCATGGGCTAAGCTCTCAGGGAAAATAACATTTGCAGGTTCATTTACCAGATCCCTGGTTAACATTACTGCTTCTGCTAAAGCTACCCCTTCACAGATAGCATCTGTATCTTCCTCTACAAAGATATCAAAGCTAGATTCCTTCTTTTCTTTTTTATCTGTTTTATATTTGTTGAAATCATATTTAGCATAGTGTACAGCTTCTACTACCTGGGTAACTTCTACACCATGAGTTCCTATTAAGATATCTCCCTCTAAACCTTTAAGTTCCTTGTAGAAAGCTTCTATTACATCATAGGTCTTTAATTTATCTCTTTTCCCAAGACCAATATAAGTTATGTTAACTAATTTTCCCTTATGCATCAATTCACAGCTGATAGATGTTTTCTTTTTACCTGTAAATTCTTTTTTTTCAATCAATCTTTCTAAAACTATCTTTTCCTCATCGGTTAATCCGTCGTAGATATGTACCTCTCCTTCGAATTTTGGCATTACATATGCATCGTAGATCTTGTTAAAGTCCTTTACTAAGTTAATATTCATAATCCCCTCCAGTTTTGATTTTCTCTATCCCTAGTATAGTATATCTAAACTGTATAATCAAGTAAAATTGTAATGATTATAAAAATAAAAGTAAAGTTGCATCTAATAGATCTAATTTGGGGGTTTATAACCATTCGTTTATTTATAAATTTGATTTCAAAATTCTATATTTTACTACTATTTTAATGACGCCGCTTACTTATGTGATTTCCCAGATAATAAAAAAGCTCCAGTATTTAAACTAGAGCTTTTTACTTAATTATTATTAATCTTTTCCTCTACAGCTTTTATTACAAGTGAATTAAGTAATAATGAACTCTCCAATAAAAAACTTAAATTTTCCAAACTTGATTCCATCTCTTTTAAAATTCTGGGAATATGTTCTGTAACATGGGATCCATCAGATAAGAAATAGGGAATTACTGTAATTTCTCTAAATCCCTCAGCGTACATAGACCGTATAACTTCCTCTAGTTTTGGGTCAGCCAGAGTTAAATTTGCTCCCCTGACATCTTTTCCTGTACTTTCCCTTAAAATTTTAATCAATTCTTTAAATTTTTCATTTACTTCTAAAACTCTACTTCCATGTCCTACTACTAAGATTCCTCTCATGCAAATCACCTACTTTATTCCAGGATATTTCATACCAGACCAATATACATTATTTTTCATAACAGAATATTCAGGCAGGTCCACACCTTTTAGAGCCCACTTTTTAAACTCCATAAATCCTGTCCTATCTACTATATACCCTATATGCTCTTTTGGCAAGCTTCTATCGATATATTTATCTACATAATCATAAGTATTTTTAATAATCTTTATGATACTAGCTTCATCAGCCCAGATAATCCAGTCTTCGGCTAAACGAGGGTTTCTTTTTCCAGTTCTTCCCATAATAGCTAATCTATAATATTTTTTAGGATCTCTAGTCCAGGCAGATGTAGGACAGTTTAAAACACACTCTCCACACCCTATACATCTCTCATGATCTCTTTGAGGTTTATAGTTAACAGATGTTAACGCCCCTGTAGACAGACCTTTACATTTTTTTACACATCTTCCACAAGATACACATTTGGATGCATCCAGCTTAGGCAGTGTCATCCCAATTATTCCAAAATCATTACTTCTTACTTTCTGGCAGTCATTTGGACAGCCCGTAAGTGCAACTTTAAAATGAAAATCATGAGGGAATATTGATTTTTCAATTTTTTTTGCAAATTCAGTAGTGTTATATTGAGCTTTTAAACATACTTTGTTACCGATACAGGCAGCTATATTTCTTGTTCCTGCTGCTGGATATCCTGCATTAGCATCAACATGATTTATTTCTAATTTATCCATTAAAGGAGCTACCATAAGGTTTACTTTATCTATATCTTCCCACTTTATCCCTAAAATTTCAAATCCTTGTCTGGTGGTCAGGTGGATTCTTCCATCCCCATAAGTATTTGCTATTTTAGATACTATCTCTATTAGATCCCCTGTAATCTCTCCTCCAGGAACTCTCACTCTTAAAGCAGTTACGTCTCTATCTTTACTCACTCTATAGGCATTTTTCTTTATTTTTTTTATATTTATATCCAAAGTCATCTTATCCCCCTTAATCTAAAAGTTTTTTACCCTTTGTATAGTTAAACACAGGCCCTTCTAAACATACATATGTTTCATCTATCTTACAATGACCGCATTTCCCTACAGCACATGACATCTTTCTTTCAAAGGATAACCATATCTTATCTTCAGGTACTCCATGTTTTTCAAATTCAATAGCTGCGAACTTCATCATCATAGGTGGTCCCACAATTACTACTTCTAAATCATCTATATTTGACAGGTCTAGCTTATCTACATGCTGTGTTACAAGGCCCTCATTGATTCCTAGATCACAGGTGTCTCCTTCACACATCTTATCTACAGTAAGTACCAAGTTATTTTCTTCCTGCCAGCTTGTAATCTCATCCTTAAAGATTATACAATTAGTATCTTTAAATCCCAGGATAAGTTCCATCTTTTTAACAGATTTAAACTTTTTGTGAACTGCATTAATCATAGATCTTACCGGACCGCATCCAGATCCTCCTGCTACGATTACCAGATGTTTATCCTTATATTTTTCATCAAATGGGAATCCATTTCCATAAGGTCCTCTCAAGAATAGTGTATCTCCCGCCTTTAGATCAAATAAAACATCTGTAACTTTCCCAACTTTTCTGATTAAAAATTCTATCCATCCCTCTTCTACATTGAATTCTGTCACCGAAATAGGAGCTTCTCCAACTTTAGGAATTGATATTTGAATAAACTGACCGTAGTTGATCTCATCAGCTCTATCAAACTCAACCTTAAAAAGCCATTCTATATTTGTTACCTGTTGAATATCCAAAATTTTATAAGGACTGGGCATATAAATATTATTCATCTTCTCCTCCTAATGCTGCTGTTAATTTTTTTATACAATTTGAAAAAGAAATATATTCAGGACAGGCATCGTCACATCTCCCGCAACCTGTACACATGTGATATCCAAACCTCTTTTTAAAATCTCCAATTTTATGCATAGTTTTAAATCTCATCCTGTCACCATGTTTTTTTCTAAACTCATGACCTCCTGCCATATCTGTAAATCCATCTACATGACATGATGCCCAGACTCTTCTTCTCTCACCTGTATTTTCATTTTCACTGTAGAAGATGTCCTGAGTAGTTGTACATGTACAAGTTGGACAGACAAAGTTACATTTACCACAGGCTACACATCTTTTATCATATTCTCTCCATAGATCCAGATTGATTACATCTTCTAAATTTATCTCATCTGGAACTTTTAATTCAATCTTATTTATAACAACTTTATCTATTTCAAATTCTTTATCTTGTCCCTGGAAATTAGCCTTTAACCCTTCATCTAAGATCTCTAACTCCACTTCATCTTCTCTTATGTTTATTCCCATATGATAGTCTTCAGGAATGTTAGTCCCCATGCTTACACAGAAACAACTATCAAAACCCGTTTTACAGCCCACAACAACAAATTTTATCTTATCTCTTCTTTGGCTGTAGTAGATATCAGAAAATTTATTTTTTAAATAAATTTCATCAAATCTTTTAACACTGTGAAGATCACAAGATTTTAAAAAGACTAAAGTACCTTTTTCCTCTACATCTGGTTCCTTGTATTCCTTCTCTGTAAAATAAAACATCGTTTCCGTCTGCGGCAGTAATATTTCTTTAGGTGAAAAATTAGATTTTTTATCAAACACCATCTCTTCTATAGTTGATACTTCCGCATATCTTACTAAATCTGTATCAGAACATCTCCCAGCAAATGGGAAAAGTTTAGGTGCATATATCTTGTACTTCTTTTCCAATTTTTTCAAACTTTCATTAAAATTTATCTTATTCATTGAAATTTTCAAATTCATCCCTCCAGTTTATTTTTTTTATTTTTTAAGAACTATTTAGACTTTCTGCCCATATACCAATATACCAATCCTATAGCTCCTCCACCTACAACATTACCTAAAGTTACCCAAAGCATATTATGTCCATACCCAGCTAAAGATACTTCAGGACCATGGTTAAGTAACAGACCAGCAGTAAATATAGACATATTAGCTATACTATGCTCATATCCAGATGTAATAAATGCAAATAGACACCAAAATATCATAATTAATTTTCCTGATTCACTCTTCATCTTGATATAAGCTAATACCGCTAAACAAACTAAGATATTACATAAAACACCTTTAAAAAATAAAGATGTAGGATCTCCAGACATCTTAGCCTTTGAAAGAGCTACAATAAATTCTCCTACCTTACCTTTAGGAGCACCACTGAATACATATAACATTCCTATGATAGTAGATCCCACTAAGTTTCCTATATAACTTGTTCCCCATACTTTCAATGTATCCTTTAAAGATACTTTTTTATTTGCAAGTCCTGCACTCATGATCATATTATTTCCTGTAAAAAGCTCAGATCCAATAACTAAAACAAGACTCAGTGCAATTCCAAAACCTAAACCTATAAATATTTTAAAATGTGGACCCATCCCCTTGGTTAACCCACCAATAGTCATTATAAGAAATATCCCCAATCCTACATAAAGTCCTGCCATAACAGATGCTAAAAAATATTTACCCTTACTCTCTTCTATCAGTTTCTTTTTTCCAAATGCCGCATTAGATAATTTTTCCAGTGTTTCTGCATACATATTTTTCCCTCCTAAATATAATATTTTTACCATAGCAAATATTAAAAAAATATCATGTCAGATCAAATATATTTGTGCAAAATATGACTCTTGACTTCCAAATAAGATCAAAATATTTTTTTCACTATAAACTCTAACTGTATTCTAACAAAATATATAAAAAAATAACGTGATACTCATCACGTTATTCTTATCTTCTATAAAATTGTCTGAGTTCCTCTCTTTTTACAAAAATTCTTTTATCTACCCATTTTATATAACCCTGTCCCTCTAATTTTTTTAACTCTCTGGATATGGTTTCCCTGGTGCTCCCCAACATATCAGCCAGGTATGTTATACTTATTTTAAATTCTAACCCTATCCAGCAATCATTTTTTTTACAAGACCGACAATGACTATCTTCGATCTCACAAATCATCCCATGATCCTTTGACAGTTTCCATAACTTAGAGGCCACTTTCTTATCTAGACTTATGGGGACGGTGTTCTTTAACTGCCTGTAGAGTCTCCTGACCTTTCGCCCTGTAGATTGTATTATTCTATATGCAAGTTCAAAATCTTGAGACATTATTTGTTTTAATTCAGCAGCTGAATATTCTAATATCATAGCATTTTCAAAAACTTCAGCATTTATACTTGCAGGGAGTTTATCAAAAATTACTTCATTTATAACTTCTCCGCTCCCCAGTATATATATTATTTTTTTCTGTGCTTTTTGAGTATATCTATGGAGGGTGACTTTCCCAGAGACTATTACATATATTTTTTCAACCTGATCCTTTTCAAAAAAAACAAACTCACCTTTTTTATATTCCTTAACTTTTAATTTTTTCTCTAGTTGATCTATAGTTTCTGGATTTAGACCTTTAAATATTGATAATTGATCTATTTTCATGATCTCCCCCCCATATGATACTCTGTATTTTACTTTTCTAAACTTTTTTCAATCTGCTTTTTTAATTCCAGCGCTCTTTTAGGATCACCTTCATCTGTTGAGACAGCTACCTGGAAATCTTCTCCCCTGTGAACAGCACAAAATCTTGCATTTAGGTCTTCCTTAGTTGTTATATTGTTAACCAAAATATTTTTAGAGTCTCCTAACTCATATATCTTTCTATTTAACTCCTTATCATTGGTAGCTCCTACAACTAAAAACCTATTTTCAATATCACTATCTTCAAATTTTCTCAATGTGAGATTGATCTTTTTTTCCTCAAACAAAAGCCGGATCTTATCCTCTACAATTTGAGGGGTTATTACCTCTATTTCAGCCCCGTAATTTAAAAGTGTTTTTATCTTACGATAGGCTATCTTTCCCCCTCCAACCACAAGGATATCTTTTTTTTCCAGATCCAGTAAGATGGGGAAATATTTTTTTATTCCCATAAAACCTCCCTAAAGAGCTTTTGAAATTTCTATAAATGCTTTTTCCATTGCAGATAAAGTTTCATTTAAGATCTCTTCACTATGAGTTGCTCCCATAAAGTGTGCTTCAAATTTAGAAGGTGGTACTACTACTCCACTCTCTAACATAGTATTAAAATATTTAGAGTATTTAGTCGTATCACTGGCCATTACATCTTCTAATGATTCGACTTTTTTCTTATCTGTAAAGAATATAGTAAATAGTGATCCTGCCTTATTAACACATACCGGCACATTATATTTTTCAGATAACTTATATATCCCCTCTACAATGTAATCTACTTTATTTTCTAAGTCTGTATATAGAGATGGAGTATTTTTTAATATACTCAAAGTTTCAAACCCGGCAGTTACTGATATAGGATTTCCTGATAGTGTTCCTGCATGATATACATCTCCTACAGGTGCAATCATATCCATTATCTCTCTCTTCCCGCCAAATGCTCCTACAGGGTATCCCCCGCCAATTATCTTTCCTAATGTAGTCAGGTCAGGAGTAATCCCATAGTGCTGCTGTGCTCCACCGGCTGCGATTCTAAACCCACTGATAACTTCATCAAAGATCAATACAGTATTATGCTCAGTACATAACTTTCTTAATCCTTCTAAATATTCCTTTTTAGTTTCGATAAGACCCATATTAGCAGGAATAGGCTCTACTATGATACAAGCTATCTCTTCTTTTTTCATTAAATTTTCCACTTTTTCTAAGTTTCCAAATGGCAGAGTTAATGTATCTTTTAATACACCCTCTGTAAGACCATTACTATCCTGATAACCTTCAGTTAATAAACCGGACCCGGCTGCTACTAACAATGAATCTGAATGACCATGATAACATCCTTCAAATTTTAAGATTTTATTTTTCTTTGTATATGCACGAGCTACTCTTACTGCTGCCATTGTAGCCTCTGTACCTGATGTAGTTAATCTTACTTTTTCAATAGAAGGAACCATAGATATGATTAGTTCAGCCAGTTCAACTTCTTTTTTAGTAGGTAATCCAAATGAACAACCATCTAAGACAGCAGCTTGAACTGCTTTTATTACCCTTTCATCATTGTGTCCTAAGATCATAGGCCCCCACGACTGGATAAAATCTATATATTTATTCCCGTCTTCATCTATAACATGAGCTTTATTTGCTGATTTTACAAAGATAGGAAATTCTTTTTCCACCGATTTAAATGCTCTAACCGGACTGTTTACTCCTCCTGGAATTATATTTACCGCTTTTTCGAATATATCTTTAGAATTTTTGTAATTCATAATTTCTCCCCTTTTATTTTTTTAGCCACCAAATTTTTGTACTTGGCGGCTAAATATTTTATTTTAATCTTAATTTTTAGTTCTCTTCTTTCAACCATCTAGCTATATCTTTTGCAAAATACGTAATGATTATATTCGCTCCTGCTCTTTTCATAGCATATGTTTTTTCCATAACTATATTTTTTTCATCTATCCATCCATTTAATGCTCCTGCTTTTATCATTGCATATTCTCCACTAACACTGTATGCAACTACTGGAACTTCAAATGTATCTCTTATTTTTCTAATTACATCTAGGTATGATAGAGCCGGTTTCACTATTACCATATCTGCTCCCTCTTCCAGGTCTGCTCTGGCTTCAGATACTGCATCTATACTAAATCTATAGTCCATTTGATATTGCTTTCTGTCTCCATGTGTAGGAGCTGAATCAGCAGCTTCTCTGAATGGTCCGTAAAATGATGATGCATATTTTACACTATAACTCATAATAGCTAGTTCTTTAAATCCATTTTCATCTAAGATATCTCTTATTGCTTTTATTCTACCATCCATCATATCTGAAGGAGCTACTATATCTGCACCAGCTTTTGCATGGGATAAAGCAATCTTTGCCATATATTCAATAGTAGTATCGTTTATAACCCCAGATTCATCTATGATACCACAGTGACCATGAGAAGTATACTCACACATACAAACGTCAGTTATAACTACCATATCAGGTGAATGTCTCTTGATCTGTCTAACTCCCTCTTGCACAATACCAGTATCATTATATGCTTCTTTTCCAACACAGTCTTTTTCCAAAGGGATTCCAAACAATAATACCGAATTAACTCCTAATTCATTCAATGTATCTAACTCTGCATCTAACATATCCAGTGACATTCTGTACTGCCCCGGCATAGAAGATATCTCAGTTCTTATCCCTGTTCCTTCCTCTAAAAATATTGGATATACCAAATCATCAACACTTATATATACATCTCTCACTAATTTTCTAATTCCAGCTGTTTTTCTTAAATTTCTGTGTCTTTTAAACATTTACTCTTCTCCTTTGTTATAAGTTAGTATAATAATTTTTAACCTCTGTTAATAAACCTTGTGCTGTAGAAGTCTTAGCCTCAATCTCTACTTCCAAACCATAACTTTCGATACTTTTTGTTGTCATCTTACCTATAGATGCTATCTTTATATCAGGGTTATGTTTCTTATCTCCTAAACTCTCTATATATGCATCTACTGCTGATGAACTTAAAAAAGTAATCATATCTACTTCTTTTATTTTATCATCTATATCAGTCGTTATTACCTTTTCTGTTTTAAATATCCTGGTAGCTACAAATCTTCTACCCATCTTTTCAGACCATTCCTCTGTCTTAACAGGTGAAATGTCCGATGTTATAAATAGGATTTTATCCCCTTCTTTTGTAAAGTTAACACTCTCTTCTGCTAACCTTTCTCCCAGATACTTTTCAGGCATAAAATCAGGTTTAATCCTATGTTTTAATAACTCCTCATAGGTTTTGATCCCTACTACACCTATTTTTTTATCTCCCAGGACACGGACATCCTCTAATTTTTCAAAGAAAGTTTTTACCCCGTTCTGGCTGTTAAATAATATTGCTTTAGCATCTTTTATATCCAATTCAATATCTAAAGGCTCTATATTTATAAGAGGCAATACTGTAGCTTTCCCCCCTAATTTTTCTATTTCGTAGGCAAACTCTACAGATTTTTTATAATCTCTTGTAGTTAGTATATTTTTACCAAATAACGGTAATTTTTCAAACCAATTGAATTCAGACCTTAAGTTTACTACCTCTCCAATAATTATAATTGCAGGTGGTACAACCTTTTCTTCCCTGGCTATCTCAACAATAGTTTTTAATGTCCCCTCTACTACCCTCTGTTTACTTGTACTACCTTTTTCTATTATAGCCACAGGAGTTGTAGGAGACTTTCCATATTTAATCAGATCACCGGCTATCAGGTCTAAATTTTTAATTCCCATTAAAAATACTAAAGTTCCTTCTAACTTAGCAATAGCTTCAAAGTTATGCCAAGTTCCCTCTTTAGAGGTATGTCCTGTAAACACATGAAATGAACGAGCTATATTTCTGTGAGTAACAGGTATTCCAGAGTAAGATGGTACAGATATAGAAGATGTGATCCCAGGAACCACTTCAAATTCTATTTCAGCTTCATTTAGAGCTAAGATCTCTTCTCCTCCACGACCAAATACAAAAGGATCTCCTCCCTTTAATCTTGTAACTGTTTTACCCTCTATAGCTTTTTCTACTATAGTTCTGTTTATCTCATCCTGGATAACGCCGCCTTCAGTATTACCTTTCCCTAAATATATCAATTCACATCCTGTTTGAGCTAAAGATAGTATTTGAGGATTTACCAGTCTGTCATAGACAATGCAATCAGCTTCTTCTACACATCTTTTACCCTTTAATGTCAATAATTCTAAATCTCCAGGGCCTGCTCCCACTATATAAACCTTACCCATCTATCTGCCCCCTAATCATCTCAGCTAATTTTACAGCCAGTTCTTTTCCATTCTTTTTGTCTCCAGTTATCTCATCTTTATAGATCTTATCTCCATGGAAATACATCCCCTGTATCTTGATACTCTCTCCATCTATAGTTGCATGGCACCCCATAGGAGTAGTACACCCTCCACCAAATATCTTAGAAAACTCCCTCTCTGCATCGATAACTAAGCTGGTTTCCCTATGATTTATCTTATCCAAGAGTTCCAATGTAAAGTTATCATCTTCCCTGCACTGGATGCATAGTGCTCCCTGAGCCGGTGCCGGCATTATTCTTTTGGGTTCAAATATTTCAGTAGCCAGGTTTTTTAACCCAACTCTTTTTAACCCTGCGTAGGCAAGGATGATCCCGTCAAAATTCTCATTTTTCAATTTTTCTATTCTGGTATGGATATTTCCACGGATAGGTTCTATTACCAGATCAGGTCTCAAGCTTCTGATACTCTCTACCCTCCTCAAACTACTGGTCCCTATTACTGCACCTTGTGGTAATTCATCTAAAGTAGCTCCTGAATTAGTTATTATAATGTCCCTGTTATCTTCTCTCATTGGGACAGCTCCTACTGTAAGTCCCTTAGGAGACACAGCTGGCATATCCTTCATAGAGTGTACTGCTAGATGGATCTCTCCATCTAGCAGTGCTCTTTCAATCTCCTTTACAAACATATCCTTAAGGGATTTATTATCTTTATTCCAGTTGGTCCTCTGATCTTTATCTCCACTGGTAATAATTTTTTTTATTTCCACTTCTAAATTATCACAGCTATCTAACAACATTTTTTTAGTCAGTTCCGCCTGAGCCACTGCTAAAATACTTGCTCTAGTTCCAATAATTATCTTCTTTTGCATCTTAAATCCCCTTTATATTCACAATATTTTAATAAATTCCTTATTTGATCCTCTAATATATACTTGTATTCCTTTAAAAGTTTCTCTCGTTTTTCTTCATTGCCCCTGACTACATCCCACAGATGATCCAAATTATAGAGGTTTATATTTGGATAAGCTTCAATACATGGATCTATATCTCTTGGAACTGCCAGATCTAAAAATATTTTTTCCCTTTCCAGGTCCAACCCTTTTATCTCTTTCTCCAACAATACAGCATGAGGTGCAGAAGTTGCACTGATAATTATATCTGATTTTTCTACCTCAGAATATCTGTCGTCAAAATCAACTATATCTATATCATACTTCTCCTTTAATTCCAATACCCTTATACGGCTCCTGTTTGTCATGACAATATTATTTATGTTATTTCTAGTAAATATATTGAGTATAGCTATGGCCATTTCTCCCGTTCCTACTATGAATATCCTCTTATCATCTAAGTTCTCAAAGTGTCCCTTTATAAATTTTAAAGCTATTGCTTCTAAGGACATAGCATTCTTTGAAACCTGACTCCTATGACGGAATTTTTTACCCACCTCAATAGCTTTATTAAAAATAACATTTAAGGTTTTAGTAGTGCGTTTTTCCTCCAGCCCGTTTAAAAAACTATTTCTCACCTGGGATAAGATAGAATCTTCCCCCTTTATGATAGAATTAAACCCACAGACTACGTCAAATAAATATTTTACAGCTTCGATCCCGCTTTTTTTAACAAACAGAGGTCCTATATTAAATTTTTCTTTTACCAGCTCTATATTTTCAGATTCCATATAGATCTCAACCCTAAGACAGGTCTCAAGTAAAACATAACCTTTAACAATTTCATCTTCTACCAGGCTTTCCATTATTTTTTTAGGACCGCCCTTTATAAATGCTTCCCTCTCTTTTAAAGTAAGATCCTTATGGGTAACTCCCAATATATAAAATTTATTTAATTGCATCTTCTACACACCTCAAAACTTTTATATTATTTATTCTATCCTTTATAGCCAGTCTAAAATATTTGTCATCTAAATAGTTGAAATTGCTGGCGTCTCTGACTAAAACACCCAATGAAATCATTTTTTCTCTAAATTCTTTTACTCCCATTCCAGTCATTAATTTTACCAGGATAAAATTTGTTTCTGTAATATAGGATTTTATACCTTTTATTTTTTCTAACTCCTCATACATGAATCTTTTTTCTTCCCTGATCCAATTCTCTGATTTAGTTATATACTCACTGTCTTCTAACAAAACTTTAGTAGCTAATTCAGCTATTGCATTAACACTCCAAGGTTCCCTGTTTCCCTCTATCTTACACTTTAGTTCCTCATTAAAGGTTATCCCATATCCCAGACGCAATCCAGGTATAGCAAAAAATTTAGTAAGAGCTCTCACAATGAATACATTTTTATGCTTATATTCTACCAGTGATCTATCCATACTTCCATCTACAAACTCTATAAAAGCTTCATCTAAAAGTATACTTACTCCCTTATCTTTACACGATAGAGCCAGGTCATCTAAAATAACCTTATCTATAAATTTCCCTGTAGGATTATTTGGGTTACATACTACCAATAGATCATAGGAATCATCTAAAGTTTTCTTTAATCTCGATATATTCAATATAAAATCTTCTTCTTCTTTTAACTGAAAATAATCAATTTCACAATTTACAGTTTTAAGTGCTCTTTCATATTCTGCAAAGGTAGGAGAGATGATAAGAACTTTTTTAGGTTTTAGGTTTTTAGCATATAAAAACATAATCTCTGTGGCACCGTTTCCTACGATTATATTTTCAACCTCTACTTTATTGTGTTTTGCTATTACCTCTTTCATCTCCAAATAATCTGGATCGGGATATTTTTCCAGGAGATTTAAGTTTTTACCTATCTCCTCCTTCAGTCTGTCAGACAGACCCATCGGATTTATATTAGCACTATAATCCAATACCTCTAAACCTTTTTCCCGTTTTAATTTGTATATGTTTCCCCCATGTAGTTCCATATTTACCTCTCCCTTACCATTAATTATAAATTTTTAGTTTAAACTATTTAGCATGAGTACAGCATAAGCCATCCCCATACCTAGTATAGATGATCCATACATCAGTTTGATATTTCTCTTTATATCCATTAATTCAAACTCTTTTTTCTTATCCCCTATTGTGGGTTTCTCCTTCAGTCTGCCAAAATAACTGGTAGCTCCTCCAAATTGAACCCCTAATGCTCCTGCTACAGCTGATTCAGATTGTGCTGAATTTGGGCTGGCATGATTATATCTGTCTCTAAAAAATACCTTCCATGAATTTTTAAAATCATACCTAAGAAAGAATGCCGATATAGGGATAAGTAACCCTCCGGTTAACCTGGCAGGAATCACATTAGCCACATCATCTACACGGGCTGAAAACCATCCAAAATCTTTATACTTTTCATTTTTATACCCTACCATAGAATCCAATGTATTAATAGCCTTATATCCCATTGCTAGGGCCACTCCAAGGGGAGTTGCAGGTGCTATTAAATATCCTACTACCATAAAAAATAATGGTGATATTATTCCGTCCACCGTATTTTCAGAGATAGTTTCCATAACACTTCTGACGATATCCTTCTCCTGCATATAGCCGGTATCACGGCTGACTAAGTAGGAAAGCTCCTTTCTTGCCAGCTGCATATCTTTTTTCTTCAATATATTAAATACTTTCACTCCCTCAAGAGCCAGCGATCTGGTAGCAAATATAGTATATATCAGATAGATCTCAATTATCTCCAGATAACCTGAAATTAGATATGTTACACCAATAGTCAATCCTACAACTATTAAATTTAATATTATTCCGCCTATTTTTTTATATTTATATAATATTTTTTCTAAAAAAGTAATGATTCTCCCTATTACTACCACTGGATGTAATAAACTCCTGGGATCTCCAAATACAAGATCTAGAATAAATCCAGTCAATATTATATTTTCAACTCTCATTTAATCGCTCCTATCAGATCATCTATCTCATTATAAAGGTTTCTATACTGAACTATAGGTCTTTTTAAAACTACTACCCTAACTCCTAAGTTAGAAGCTGCTTCTACTTTTTCCAGCTCCCCACCTGTGGCACCGCTCTCCTTGGTTACGACATATTTTATATCATAATTTTTGTAGATAGCCTCGTTGAAGGTCGTATTAAAGGGCCCTTGAAGACCTAATATCTGTGAGGGTCTAAATCCTGCATCCTCACATTTTTTTATGGCGTATTCAGTAGGAAGTACCCTGATATAGATAGATTTTTTGTTTTTTAAATCTTTAAACTTATTGATGTTATTACTTCCTAAAGTAAGTAATATATTTCCCCTTACACCCTCTAAAAAATTAATTAACTCCTCTAAATTATAAAAACTATTCTCTTTTTTATATTCTAACATACTTCTTTCGTATCTATAATATGGTACTCCTAAAATTGTTGATAATTTAAGTAAATTATTAGAAATCTCTATGGCATAGGGATGGGTAGCATCTACTATTTGAGTTATATTCATCTCATTAGCCAGATTCTCCAGACCTTTTAGATCCAATCTTGCTACCCTGACTTCTAAATCTAAGTGAGAGATCAGCTGGCCCCCATACTCTGTAGCTGTAGTCACTATGATCTTATGCTTATCCCTTAAAAGCTTTTCAGCTATTACTCTGGAATCTTTAGTTCCTCCAGCAAGTAAGATCAAAGTTTATACCCTCTAGGTGTTATCATTTTCCCATTTTTTACATAAGTTTTAGAGTTTCCTACTATTACCACAGTAAACATATTTATCTCGTGGTTTAACATATCTTCCAATGTAGTTATAACATGCTCTTCTCCGTCTCTTTTGGCATTTCTTACAATTGCTACAGGAGTATCTTTCTTTTTATGTCTTAACATAATCTCCCTTGCTTCTACAATTTGAGTAGTTCTGGAAAAACTCTTAGGGTTATAGTATGAAATTACAAAATCACCTTGAGAAGCTAAATCTATTCTCTTTGTTATTAACTCCCAGTCAGTTAACAGGTCACTCAGACTAATCGTTGCATGATCGTGCATTATAGGAGCTCCTACAACACTTGCTCCAGCATTAGAAGCTGTAATCCCCGGTACTATCTCTACCTCAATATCACTGTCTAAAGCTACCTCTAACATAATTCCTGCCATTCCATAGACTCCTGATTCACCACTACTGATTAAAGCTACAGTTTTCCCGCTTTCAGCAAGTTTTAATGTTTCGTTGCATCTGTCTATCTCTTTTTTCATAGCAGATCTGATTAGCTCCTTTTCAGGAAACATATCTTCTACCAATGAAATATATGTCTTATGTCCAATTAATATATCCGATCTATTCATAGAATCAAAGGCTTTAAAACTCATATTGTCCTTATTTCCAGGCCCCATTCCAACTACATATATTTTTCCTTTTTCCATAATATATTCTCCTTTGACTATATCCTAATTATTTTTCATTCTTCATATATTGATACCGTTACACCATTATATCTTTTCTTCTCTTTTATAAATTTACCACTTCTATTACTAGACAGATATGCTACAGGAGCAGATACACATCTCACTCCTATAGTTTTTTCTACAAAGTCAGAACCTTCATAGTTATCCTGGATAGGCTTTATCTGCTTCCTGTCTATAACTATCAATTTTTTTCCTAACTCCTCACAGACTTCTAATAATCCAACTTCATCTGCTTTTACATCTACAGTAGCAATATGTTTTATGCTATCCATATGCAGGTTACACTCTTTCATAGCTAGTTCTATACCATCTAGTATGATTTCAGAAGGTGTGTCCCTTCTGCACCCAATCCCTAATATTATATTTTCAGGGATTATTTGCGTCATCTTGATATCCAGCCTGTTAGATGTAACAATTATTCCGGAAGTCTGTTCATCTGTGCTATCTTGTGTGTCCTCTGTTTCTAAGTTTATACAATCTTTCTCTGATCTTTTTCTATCTATTATATCTACTGCTATATTTCTAGGTAACCTCAGTTCCACCCTTTCCCCATTGACTATGAGAGCAGTTAGATCTTTAGCACTTTCAAGGTTCCTCAGGTGTGCCTTTAACTTCATAGCTATGGTATCTACCGCTATACTTCCAGACACATCTGACGCTGTGGAAATAACCGGGATTCCCCCTATATTTTCTGCAATCATAGAAGCCAATTCATTAGCTCCTCCCAAATGACCAGAAAGGAGTGATACGATAAACTTTCCATCTTCATCACTTGTAATTACAGCAGGATCTACATCCTTACTTTTTAGGAGAGGGGCTATAGTTCTCACTACTATCCCACTTGCCATGACAAAATATAAACTGTCATAACTATCAAATATCTTAGAGACAGTGTCTTTAAATCCATTCTCCATAGGGATAGTTTTATCATCACTGTATTTTGATAATGTAAATACATCTATAGTTTTAAATCTATTTGTAGGAGTAAGCAGGTCTTTTATCTCAATACCTTTTCTAGTAGCCTTTTTAGTTAATGTGATAATAGCTAACCTCATAGCTAACCTCCTTCTGTATACTAAAAATTTATTTTATTTTATTCCTTCTCTGTATTCATGGGTAAAGTGCTTATCATATAATTTTGATTTCGAGTATTCATCACCCATAAATCTTCCCACTAAAATTTGAGCTGTTTTTGTGATATTTGCCTTTTCTACTTTTTCTGCTATATTTTCTAATGTTCCCATTACTATCTTCTGATCTTCCCAAGTAGCTCTTTGAATTACTGCTACTGGTGTATCTAGATCATAGTGAGACAATAACTGATCAACTACCTTGTCTATCATCTGTACCGATAAGAAGATTGCCATAGATGTCTTATGGGAAGCCAGCAGTTCTAATTTTTCTAATTCTGGAACCGGTGTTCTTCCTTCCATCCTGGTACAGATAACAGTTTGAGATACATCTGGAAGAGTAAACTCTTTTTTTATAGCTGCAGCTGATGCTAAGAAAGAACTGACCCCTGGGATAACTTCAAATTCTATATTGTGGCTGGCTAATATATCCATTTGTTCCCTGTGAGCTCCATAGATAGCAGGATCTCCTGTATGTACTCTGGCTACCATCTTACCATCATTTATAGCCTTTACTGTTACTTCTATTACCTCATCTAAGTTCATAGAAGCACTGTTATATACCTCTGCTCCCTCTTTATGACATTCAATTACCTGTCTCGGTACTAGTGACCCTGCATAGATAATAACATCAGCTTCTTTTACCAGTCTTTGTCCCTTTACTGTGATTAATTCCGGATCTCCAGGGCCTGCTCCTATGAAAAATACTTTTGCCATTGTCTTACACCACCCTTTTTAAGTAATATAGTCGTGAAATATGAGATATCATCACGAGTGATATTTTCTAGATCATAATAAATTTTTTCTGAATCTTTCCCACAATTAGAGATTAAAACTACATTATCCATATTTCCAGTTTCTCTAAAAGCTTCTTTTAATCTCTCTAAATTTCTAGTAACTTTCATAAAGACTAAGTTGTCTGCTGATTCTATCTCTTTTACCAAATCTGTTTCCTTTGCAATAGGAATAACTTTTAGTGTTTCATCTCCCATAAGTAAAGGTGTTCGGAGTCTTGAAGTTATAGAAGCAAATGAAGTGATTCCAGGTATAGATTCAACTTCTATCTTATCTTCCAATAGCTCCATTGCGTATACAAATGTACTAAGGGTCATAGGATCTCCAATAGTTATAAATGCTATATTTTTCCCCTCTTTTACTAATTTATTTACAATTTTTGAATATTCTAATCTATCATCTTCACGTATTTTATCGTTATCTACAGTTGTAAAGTCTAAAAATACCTTCTCGATATCTTCCTTCATATATCCCTTTGCGATCTCAAATGCTGTACTATAGTTTTTTGTATTTGCACGGGGTAAGATAACTACATCTGACTCTCCTAATGCTCTTACAGCTTTCATCGTTAACATCTCCGGATCTCCTACACCTACACCTATTCCATATAATTTTGCCATCTTTTATTTACTCCTTTTGGCTGATATAATATATATCGGGTTTTCACCCATCATCATATTGTATCTACCTATTTTTTTATTTCTTGCTATATTTATATTAACTACTTCTATCTCACAAAATTTAAGTTGTTCTAATCCTTTCATAGCTTCACTCAAACTTTCTAAAGTTATAGTATTTATAACCACCTTTGCGTCTTCTCTAGAGTGGCCCAGGAACCATTCCAAAATAGTTTCTAAGTTTCCCTTAGATCCTCCTATAAACATCCTGTCTACACAGATATCAGGGATATCCATTGGAGCCAGTCCCTCTATAAGTTCATAATTTATCACATTAAACTTTACCAGATTCTGCTGAATTACTTCTATTCCATCAGGGTTTACCTCTATCCCAAAAACTTTGCCTTTTGGCGCAAAGTTAGCGGCTTCTATTCCGACACTGCCGGATCCTGCTCCTACATCGACCAAAACACTATCTTCTTTTAGATCTAGCTTTGCTATAGATATACACCTGACTTCCTGCTTAGTCATAGGTACCTTTCCGCGGATAAATTCTTTATCTTCTATATGAACCATTATCTTATCCTCCTTTTCCTATTGTGTTGCCTATAAGGCTCCTTTCTTCATTAGGAAGAAAGAGTGTCGGGTATTACTATTACTACATTTATATCAAAAATAATCTTTAGATCTGCCATCTCTTTTAAACTGAGTTTTGTTATTCTTTCATCGTCATAACTTAGTTTTTCTCCTACAAATATAGTCCCTTTTACTTCATTTTTTAATAAAGTTTGTGCGATTGCCTGGGGAGTCATCTTATTATCTGTAAGAAGCCCAGCTTTTTTCCCCTCTTTTATGGGAGTAATGTAATCGCATTCCCTGCCGTGAACACTAGCAATAAAAGTATCTTCATAGGAATAACCTATTGCAGAAAACATATACTGCATAGAGGAGATTCCTGAAATAATATTTAAGTCTTCTATCTCAAAATACCTTTTCATAAAGGGAACCATACTATAAAATCCTGTATCCCCGGAAACTATAAGAGAGATTCTTTTATCTCTATTTTCTTTGATATAGATAGATAACTGATCTAAATATCTGTCTATATACCGGATTTCTTTTCCTTCAGCAAGGGCTCCTAAAGATTCTATATTTCTTCTGCCTCCGATCAATATATCGGATTTTTTTATATATTCTTTAGTGACAGGAAGGATGTATTTTTTATTCCCGGGGCCTAACCCCAATATATTAATTTTTTTCATAGTTGTTCTCCATATAGTTATCCACCATCCTATTAAATCCATCTGTTCTGGCTAATTCACCATGATCAAAGGAAAAAGTCAATACCTCGACCTCCACTTCATCGAAAACTCTCTTTTCACATTTCTGCTTAATTTTTTCTGCAATTGTTTTGTTGGTTTCCTTTAATTTTAGATAGGATAATCCCTCTTCTGTAGTATTAGCCTCTATAATTTTAATTACATCTTCTGGATCTTCTCCTGCTAATAGGGCATTGGCTCCTAATATTTCCATCCTGGCATCAGATATTTTTGAATGGGTATGAAATATCCCCCCGGCTACCTTGATGAGTTTTCCTATATGTCCCACTAAAACTATTTTTTTATATCCCAATACTTTTATATTATCCAAAATAAACCCCATAAAATTACTGATGATGAGTATCTTTTTAGGATCTATCTTCAGTTCCTCAACCAAGAACTTTTTCCCATAGTTTCCAGGAGTAATAATTACTGTGTCTTCCGAGTATTCTTCCAGGAGCATCTTCAATTCTATGACT
This sequence comes from Fusobacteria bacterium ZRK30, assembly GCA_024628785.1. Taxonomy (NCBI): domain Bacteria; kingdom Fusobacteriati; phylum Fusobacteriota; species Fusobacteria bacterium ZRK30. The sequence goes on along the minus strand of CP102404.1, from coordinate 734,312 downwards.
ATAGAGTCCCGCCAAGATTCCTCTGACATAGGTTTTACTATTCCGGTAGTCCCTAATATTGATATCCCGCCTAATATTCCAAGTTTAGGATTAAAGGTCTTTTTTCCTATTTCAACTCCCATTGGAATATCTATAGTAACCTCGACCTTTTTCCCTTGAGGCAGGACCTTTTCTACCTCATAAAATATAGTCCGGACAGGAACAGGGTTTATTGCTGGTTTTCCTATGACTACCTGCAATCCTTTTTTTGTAACTCTTCCTACACCTATTCCGCCACATAGGGATATATTCTTTTTTTCATTGATAAAGTTATCTCCCCTGTCTTCTATCTTCTCATCCTCTAAAACTTCCCTGACAGTGGCAAATATCTCTATCTTGTCGGTAGCGTCTGGATCATCTCCCCCATCTTTTATAATACTGGTTTTTACATATCTATAATTATCGATAACCCCTATTTCAATGCTGTTTATATCCAAAGTTAAATTCCATCCCTTAGGAGTTTCTATCTCTATGGTGGATAGGTCTTCTTTTTGAAAATGTATCTCTACAGCACTCTTACAGGCTCCTGCTGCAGTTGAGCCGGTAGTATAGCCATACCTCATCTTTTTTCCGTTTTGGACTGTATATTTATCTAATTTCATAATTAAAATTATTCTCCTAAAAATCCTTTTCTATCATACATATCATATAAAATACCATGGAATGTAGCTACTGCTACTGTACTTCCACCCTTTCTACCCCTGGTTACAATATAAGGAATATCCAGTTCTCTCAGCCTTTCTTTGGAATCTTCAGCACCTACAAATCCAACTGGTACTCCTACTACAAGATTAGGTCTGTATCCCTTTTCAACAGCTTCCATCAGTGTGAATAGAGCTGTAGGAGCGTTCCCGATTAAGAATATCTTTGTTTTTTCATCTTTTATCGCTTTTTCCATTCCTACTATAGAACGAGTCAATCCTCTTTCCTTTGCCTCTATTACTACTTTCTCATCTGAAACCAGGCAATAAGCACCTACATTCCATTTTTCCATAGTTTTTTTACTGAGACCATTTACAATCATATTGGTATCACAATATATCTTACTTCCCTCTGCAATGGCTTTTTTTCCGCTTTCTATTGCATCTTTTGATATCTCTACTATATCAGCATACTCAAAATCAGCAGTAGTATGGATTAATCTTTTTACAATTTTTAACTCATCTTCTGTAAACTGCTTCGCTTTTTCACCTAATTCATTGGTGATTATCTCAAAACTCTTATTTTCAATTGCCATAGGCTTTTTTACATAACTCATTTTATCCCCCTGTTAAAAATATTTTGGATAAACAACATGTCCAATTTCTTTTATCCCGTCTAATAGTCCATTTGTTGGTCTCGATACACTATATTCATCTATTATATAGATTTCATCTTCCCTTACTGCTCTTATTGCTTTATAACCAGGTGCTTTTTTTATTATATCCACAGTGGGCCTGTTCATAGCTCCATACTGTGCTAAATATACATCTATTTTTTCCCCCCGGGCTAATAATAACTCCTTAGGGAAATCAGCTACACTAGATCCTTTTTTTGCAGGAATAGCATCATAAGCTATATTCTCTATATCCAATACTCCTAAAATATAAGCCGGTATTCCATCTAGTGAAGTTGTTTGATTGGTCTTATGTCTAGCTTCGAAGAACACTGTTTTTCTTTCATTACTAGGTATTGAGTCAGCCTTTTTCTTTAACACAGCCAGATTCATATGAAAATCATCTGTATATTGGATCGCTTCCTTTTCGTGGCCGCTTAGTTTACCCAATGTCAGCCAATAGTTATCCAATTCCTCAAATTTTGTAGGTTTTATAGTTACTACAGTCAGGTTTGCGTTTTTTAGTGATCTTATTAGTCCGCTAAACCTGTCTCTGATCATAGGTCTTATTAAGATTAAATCCGGTTTTGCAGATATAAATTTTTCTACACTGTCCTTATATGAGAAAACCTCTATTCCCAGACCAGCATTACTTTTATCTACTCCTACCAAGTTTTCCTCAGCACCTATATTTACCAAAACATCTGTATGAGCCCCATAGAGGGATATTATTCTTGTATGGGGGGTTGTCAGATCCACTTTTTGCCCGGATTCACTTATTATCTCTTTATTAGAAGCAAAACATAGGTTTATCATAAAAATAAAGATCGATAATAACTTCATTATTTTAATCACTCTAAATCACCTCCTAATTTTGGGAATACAAATGTATTCTTTTCTGTTTTATATTTTTCCCATCCTATTTTAAATACTTCTTCTAATTTTTTTGAATTAAATACATCTTGGGTTTTCCCACTGGCTATAATCTTTCCCTTTTCCAATAAGAGGATTTCATCACAATAAAGTGAAGCTAAATTAAAGTCGTGAAATACTCCTATAACTGTGGTTTGTTCCTCTACCACTCTTTTCCTTACAAGGCTCAGTAAAGTATGGGAATAATAGGGATCTAAATTCGAAGTTGACTCATCTAAAAATAAAATAGGTGTCGTCTGAATCAATGCCTTTCCAAATATAACTCTTTGTTCTTCACCACCACTAAGGGTAGTTATTTCTTTATCTAAAAATTCTTCTAACCCTATTTCCTCTACAACCTTGTCAATAATCTCATAATCTTTTTTCTGAAGGCTGAAAAACTTTTTCTTATAGGGATACCTTCCCATCTCCAATATGTCGGAAACAGAAAAAGGAAATACTATATCAAATTTTTGTGGTACTATTGCAATTTTTTTTGCTAACTTCAGATGAGAATATTCCTTTAATTCCTTCTTTTCTATATATATTTCAGATTCTGTAGCATTTTTATACCCGCTTAAAATATCCAAAAAAGTAGTCTTTCCGCTTCCATTTGGTCCTAATATTCCATAAAATTTACCCTTTTCAAATTTAAAAGACAGGTCATCTAAAATTTTAGTTCCATCTATAGAATAATCTATTTTTTTTATATCTATCATCTCAGATTCCCTCCTCCCATCTTTTTCCTAAAAATAAGAGCAAAGAAAGGTGCTCCTAACAATGATGTGATTACTCCTACAGGAATATCATTGGGCAATACTACCCGGACTATGTTATCAGCAGCTCCCATAATAACTCCGCCCCATATAGCACAGCCTATAATTAATTTTTTGTTGTCTGTCCCCATAATAAACCGGAGAAGATGTGGAACTACCAGTCCTACAAACCCTATTATCCCGCAGGTAGAAACTGCTACCGCCGACAAGATCGAGCTGACAATCAATAATATCCTCCTGATCTTACTGGGATTTATCCCCAAAGAGATAGCACTTTTTTCTCCCAAAGCCAGGATATTTAAGTCTTCCGCATAATAACAAAAAAATACGAATCCAAAGACCCATATTGCACTCAGGATGCTGACCTCCATCCAGGATTTACCGGTAAAGCTCCCAAGCAGCCAAAATATAATGGCTCCTACACCTTCGTCAGCCAGATATTTTAAAAAACTTAATCCTGCTGAAAAGAAAGCTCCTATTATTATCCCTCCTAATATTATAGAAGTAGGATTCATCTTTCTTTCAAAGGAACCCATCTTGATAACAACTGCCAAACAGAGTATTGCAAATATAAATGACACTATATGTGTGCTAAAAATTCCAAAAATTGTTATATTCAGAACTATAGCCAGTGCTGCACCAAATGAAGCACCACTTGAAATTCCCAATGTATATGGATCAGCCAAGGGGTTTAATAAAACCCCTTGAAATACCAATCCGCACATAGATAAAATTGAACCTATTAAGATCGAAGTGAGGATCCTCGGTAATCTCACTTCATGGATAATATACCAATTAGGAGCTCCCTCCCCGCCTTTTATACTCTCTATTACTTCCTTTAATGGAATTTTTATATATCCCATTTGAAGGTAGAAGAATATTGAAAGGATTAATAGTATTATTCCAATTATTGTCCATAATTTAAAATGCTTTTTCATAGATTTCTACGGCTGCATCCCATTTGCATATTTTTTCTTTTTAGCTAACATATTTTCTTCCACATGAGTTAACCCAAACTCTGCATGTTCAACATATATCTTTCTGATCCCTTTATTTTCTCCTAATCCAACCATATGAGCTTTTACAGTAAATCCATTTTTTTCTAACTCTTCCTTCATATCTACAGCAATATCATTTTTGGCATGATCTCCTGCAACAATCATAAACGGATATAATTCTACCTTTTTAATTTTTGCCTTCTTTAAACTGGCAATGACATCATCTAATTCAGGATATCCTTCTACAGTTCCTAAATATGCATTTTCAATACCTTCCTGGTGGAATACATGTTCCAACATAGCATAGGCAGAGTTTCCAGGATGGTGGGTTCCATGCCCTATAAACACAACAGCCTCATCTTTCTTTAAATTTTTATAAGTTGGCTTTAACGCCTTAACAACTTCTTTATAATCCTCAACACTTGTAAGTAATGGAGTACTTACTTTTAACACCTTAAAGTCTCCCTTATAACTTTCTACTTCCATTTTTAATGTCTCTGATTCAATGGCATTCATAATATGAGTACCTTGTACCAATACATGGGTATATCCGTCTTTTTTTAATTTTTTCAATGCTTCACTGGGGTTATCATAGATAATCCCTTCTTTTTCTTTGATCCTTCTCATAACTATTCTGGAAGTAAAAGCAGTAACTACTTTAAAATCCGGATAAGAACTTTTAAATTCTTTTTCTAGTGCACCTATAGTTTTTTCCCTGGTTTCAGGAAAAGTTGTCCCAAAACTTACCAGCATTATTGCTTTCTTTTCACCTTTTTTCAGATCAAAATCGTTTGATTTTCCTCCATTGGCAAATAAAGAGATCCCCATTGTTAACATCACTAATACCACTAACACTTTTTTCATTTTTCTCCTCCTAAATATAATTTTGAGAATAAAAAGTAAGATAACGCTGCATCTATTTCGTGTAAAAAAAAAGTTCCCTAAAACTTAGGGAACCAAAACATTTTGTACAGCAAAAGATACAAATGTCTACATCCTCGTCCTCGCAAGTTCGTAAAAATTAATCTGGCAGGTCTCCTGACTTGACTTCATTCTACTCATAGCCCTTCCCAAATTGCTTCAGTGGTATACTATTTTCGTCTGTCTTACAGTGGCGGGACCGTGTAGGATTTTCACCCACTTCCCTTTTAATCGATACAAATCGAACCAAGATTATATTTTATTAAATTGTTATTAACTTTATACCATGTTTGCTTTGTTTTTACAACGTATTTCTTTTAATTCAACATTAATTTTTTTAATTTAAAATTAATGTTTTTTAATAAAATACAGCTGCTTTTTATATCGATTAAAAGTTCAATGTATATCATAGATTATATTACTTTAAAATCTTTTCTTTTGCCGCCTATTAAAACCTATAAACTCTAACTTTAGTTTCCTTTTTAGATCAAAATTGGGAAACTATCCAAAAGAGAGTCATTGGTTACTTGTTTAACGATAAAGTTTAGCATAAGACCCCTCTAATTTCAGCAGTTCCTCATGGGTTCCGGTTTCTACTACTCCCTCTTTATCCATAACCACAATCCTGTCGGAATTTATGATAGTTGACAGCCTATGAGCTATCGTTATGGTAGTCCTGTTTTTAGATAGTGTCATGAGGGCTTCCTGAATTAATTTTTCCGTAATATTATCCAGTGATGCCGTAGCTTCATCCAATATTAATATCTTGGGATTTTTTAAAAATATTCTGGCTATTGAGATCCTTTGTTTTTGTCCTCCTGAAAGTTTTACTCCCCTTTCTCCTACCAGGGTATCAAATCCCTTTGGTAAACTAATTATAAACTCGTATATATTCGCTTTTTTAGCTGCATCCGTTAACTCTTCTTCAGTAGCATCCAGCTTCCCATACCTTATATTGTCCCCTATGGTTCCTCCAAACAAAAATGCCTCCTGGGGAACAATCCCTATGTTTTCCCGGAGAGAAATTAAATTTATCTTACTTATATCCATCCCATCTATGGTAATCCTTCCAGAATCGATGTCATAAAACCTTGGAATCAGATTTGAAATAGTTGATTTTCCTACACCACTGGATCCTACTATGGCTATATTTTCCCCAGGTTCTATCTTTAAATTAAACTTATTTAAAATTAAAGATGATTTTTTATAGGAAAAATTTACATCCTGGAGCTCTATCTCTCCTTTTATCTCTTTTAAAACTAATGGATTTTCCATCTCTTTTATCTGTGGAGTTATTCCCATCATCTCCTGAAACCTTCTATATCCTGCCATTCCTTTTTGATAACTTTGAACTAAGATCATCATCTTTCTGATAGGCTCCATAAATCTATAGGAATACAGTAAAAAACTAATCAAAATACCATAGGTTAACTCACCGTGTAATATTAAATAACCTCCGTAAAAAACCACTATAAATTGCATAAGATTCATAAATATATGGATTCCTGAGAAGAAAACAGCAGTAGTTTTATAAGTTTCTTTTTTAGCTTCTTGAAATTCCTGGTTTTTTTCCTCGAATTTATCTATTTCATAATTTTCATTGTTAAACTGTTTTACTATCCTGATCCCGCCGATGCTTTCCTCCACACAGGAATTTATATCTGCTATTTTTTTTCTGGTTTTGGCAAATGCCATCTTCATCTTCCATTTTTGAGTAATAGAAAAGTAGATCATAAATGGTAAAACTGAAAATATAACCAAGGTCAATTTCACGTTTAAGCTGAGCATCAATGCAAATGCTCCTGCTAACCTAATTACAGCAATAAAAAGATCGATAGGACCATGATTAGCTAACTCCGATATTCCACTCAGATCATTTACTAATTTTGACATAATTACCCCAGTTTTATTGTTGTCAAAATAACTAAAAGATAATTTTTGAATATGGGAGAAGAGTTCTTTCCTCATCCTGGTCTCTATCTTAATTCCCAGAATATTTCCATAATATAACTGACAGTAGCTTACAGCATATCTCAGTAAGTACATGAATATTAACCCAACAGATATATAATAAAATGTTTTCAGGTCTTTTGCCGGGATTACTTTATCGATTACTATCTGAATTACTTTTGGAAAAATTAAATCCAATGATGCAAGTAGTACAGCACAGGTCAATGTAAATATCAGTAATTTAATATGGGGTTTATAATATTTTATAAATGATTTTAATTCGTTCATTTTAGCTCCTATATTTTAATTTTATATTATTTAATTATCGGTCTTTTTAGAAATAAGATGATATTTTACTCAAAATCATCTTATCATATCTTCTAAAATAAAACTACATCCTCTCTTTATGAACAAAAAAAGGGAGAAATTTTCTCCCTAAGATTTTTACTATTCATATCAGCAATCTGGAAATTCATCAATAAACTTTATAATTTTTTTATAATCTTACAAGGATTTCCCCCGGCAAAGACATTTCCCGGAATATCTTTGGTTACAACACTTCCTGCTCCTATAGTGGTATTATTCCCAATGGTTACCCCTGGTAGAATTACAGCTCCTCCACCAATCCATACATTGTTACCTATTGCGATAGGTTTAGAAGATTCCAGTCCTTTTATCCTCTCCTCAGCATCTAAGGGATGAGTTGCTGTATACACTTGGACATTTGGTCCAAACATCACATTGTCACCGATGATTACTCTGTTCACATCCAATATAGTGCATGAAAAATTGGCATAAAAATTTTCTCCAACCTCTATATTATATCCATAGTCACAATAAAATGGTGGTTCTATTTTTATATCTCCCTTGGCAACAACCAATCTTTTCAGAATTTCTTTTCTTTCCTCCTCCTCTATGGGTTTGGTAGAATTATACTCAGAAATTAACATCCTTGCCATGAGCCTGTCATCCATAAGGTTTTGATCTCCGGAAAAATATAATTCCCCGTCCAACATCTTTTCTTTTTCACTCTTCATACATCTTCTCCTTTATTACTTAAGTTAGTTTAATTTATATATAATTATAAAACAATTTTTTTCACTTCCAGTATACTACAGTTTTTACTTAAAGAAATTATTTTTTCTAAAAAAAAGGCACTTGATGTTCCATCTAGTTAAGTATAATCGAAATTTTTATAATTTCTCAGATTAAGAAAAAAAGAGGCCTCAGCCTCTTATTTTCTTAACAACCTCAGATCATTCCCAGTAGGATTTTGAAATACTGCCAGATCAAATTCATGGATTGTTGGTATTAGATGTTCAAAGAGATCCGATTGAATCCCTTCATATTCCTGCCACACAATTGTTTTGGCAAAGCAGTATATCTCAAGGGGGATCCCTTGAAATGTAGGTTCCTGCTGTCTGACTAACAGGGTCAAATTTTGATTGATATAGGGACTATTTTTTAGATATAGTTCAACATAAGCCCTGAATATTCCAATATTTGTAAGCCTTCTACCGTTAATAGGAGAAAACATAACATTTTTACCTCTATTGGAATTCCCTATCTCCTTTTCCTTTCTTTCAATATATTCCTTTAAAAGATCAATTTTTTTATACTCTTTAACTTCCTCTGAAGATAAAAACTTTACACTGTTACTGTCTAAAAATATCGATCTTTTTATCCTCCTGCTTCCTGTAGACTGCATCCCCTTCCAGTTTCGAAATGAATTGCTCACAAGGGCGTAACTAGGAATAGTTGTAATAGTCTTATCAAAATTTTGGACCTTTACATTGGTTAAATTGATCTCTATTACATCTCCGTCAGCCAGCTGGTTTGGCATCTCAATCCAGTCTCCTATCCCGACCATATTATTAGCCGCCAGTTGAATACTGGCAACAAATCCCAGGATAGCATCTTTGAATATCAGCATAATTACAGCTGTCATTGCACCTATCCCGCTTAAAATTTTAAGAGGGGATTTATCCATAACTATCCCCACAGATATTGTTGCAGCTACAATCACTAAAAATAAGCTCATAACCTGGAGATAACTCTTGATAGGTCGCCTTTTAGAGATACTGTATGTACTATAGATATCACTAAATACCGACAAAATCCCATTTGCAATAAGGGTAAATATTATTACCATTCCTATATCTAGAGTTTTTTCAAAGAAAGTTTTAAAGAAATTTAGTTTCTTTATCATAATCTGAAAAACAATTAACGGCACTAAAGCATTTAAATATTTGAAAACATTGTTCTCTATTAAAAAGTCATCCCACTTAGTCTCACTTTTTTCAATCAATTTAATCAAATGGTTTTTTATTATATAATTTGTAATATAGTGCATAATAATAGCTATTATTAAAGTCAGCACCATTATTATTCCTACAACAAAAATCCTTTGATAATATCCGCTTACATTTAAATATTCAATAAGTGCATTATAAAATTCATCCATATTATTTCTCCTATTTTTTTACTGTTAAACTGAATTTATAAGAGTTTCCCGCCTGTGTTTTTCCTAAACCTATATTTTTTCTTAGCCCAAGAGATCCAGTGAGGTCTAGATATCATGGCTCTTCCAATGGCAACTAGATCCACTAGATTATTTTCAATCAGATAGCTGGCTTCTACCTCTTTTTTTATAGCTCTTACAGCTATTACAGGTATTTTAACGTGTTTTTTTATCTCTACTCCCAGATATACTACCCAGTCCAGAGGAAATTCTGACGGCATATCTATCTTTCTGTCCTGTTTAAAACTAGGATCAGGGACACCGCTGGATACATGGATCAGATCCACCCCTGCTGCTTCAACCTCTTTTGCAATATAGATTCCCTCTTCTAAGGTAGGCTCATTCCCACCTATTCTGATCCCTAGAATAAAGTTGTCATCAAAGATATCCTTTGTTCTCCTTATCAGTTCACGTGTAAAATACAGCCTGTCACCATATTTATCTTTTCTTTTATTCCAAAGTTTAGAATGTAGCTGGGATATAAGATAGGTATGTGCTCCATGGATCTCTATTCCGTCAAATCCACATTTTTTTGCCCTATGAAAAGCTGCAATAAACTCCTCTAAGATCTCATCTAATTTTTTCTCAGGTACAGTAGCTATCTCCTCCTTAAAACCAGCATGGTGGAGCTGGATAAGGGTAGGAGTTTTGTGTTTTCGGCAGATATCTGCTATCTTAGTCAATCCTTCTATAAAGGTATCGTCCCATATTCCAATTTGATTATCCCTTAATTTACCATCTTGGGCAACACAGCAGGCTTCCAGGATGATCATTCCGACTCCTCCCAAAGCAATATTCTCATACCATTTCACCAATTCATCGGTGATATGTCCATCCTTACCAATGAGGCTGAACCTTACCATAGGCGGTAAAACTACTCTGTTTTTCAGAGTTATTCCCTTTATATTAAATTCTGTAAACAGATCTACTTTTTCTTTCATCTTCACATCTTTCTCCTAATTTTTTTTATTCCTCTTCCCATTCCTCAATAAATGAGCACTCATATATATCTACATCTGAATTAAGTTTATAGATAACATCCTTTCTTTCTACTATGATTTGAATTTTTTCCTTTAAACTTTCGTTCTTCTGAATATTCTTTAAAAGACCCTTAGCCGGGTTGATTGTAATAGGGTGTCCTACCGACTTCATCATAGTCAGGTCACCATTGGTATCTCCATAAGCATAAGATTCATCTAAATGTATATCATATTTTTCTACAAATTCATCGATAGCTCTTTGTTTGCTGACAGAATCCCACATAGGTGTAGTTTCACCGGTAAACCTTTCCCCGTCATAGTGATAGATAGTACCGCAGTGATCGTCTGCACCGTATTTCTTTGCCATCTTGGATACTAAAAATTCCGGACTTCCAGAGATAAATATAACTTTATGTCCTTGGGCTTTATGCCATTTTATTCTGTCTCTGGTATATTTATACACTCTTCCTGCTTTTACATCCATTACCTGGTTGGCTACAAACTCATTTTGCTCCACTGTTATATTTTGGATAGCTTCTACATAGCTGTCTACCAGCCCTAATAAATATGCATCGTAGCCTCCTTCCCTCATGTCCCATTGGGTATACAGATCTTTGACCTTATTTTCCCACTGTCTAGGATCTATTAATTCATACTTTATCAACCTTTTAAAATGCTCTGTTAAAAGAGAATCTCTGTATATAGTTCCATCAATATCAAAAAATGCTGCTTTCATAAATCTCCTCCTTTTATTGCTCTAATATACTTAGCATTATAACATAATTTTATTCATATCTTATTTTTTCTTTTAATCCAGCCTATTCTTAAAATCACTTATTAAAGGATGAATTTAAAGTGATCTCCTTTACATTAAAATTAAATTAATAATACAAGAATTAAACTCCTATATGTGTTACAATATAGATATAAAAAACAAGTGTTATTTTGAAGTGTTAAAGGAGGAAAAATGAAAGTTATTAATCCATATTCAAAATTAGAAGAATATATGAGTTCCATAACTCATCTGTTAGGAGCCGGGATGGCAATCAGCGGACTGGCTTTTTTAATTATCCATGCTGTAAAAGAGGGAGGAGTAAAGCAGATTATAGGCTTTAGTATCTTCGGCCTTTCAGCCATATTTTTATATCTTATGTCGGGAATATATCATATCCTTCCCATGGGAAAATATAGAAAAATTTTCAAAATATTAGATCATTCAGCTATCTATGTCCTTATATCCGGATCATATACTCCATTTTTATTGATATTAGGAGGAATTACAGGCTGGGTAATCTTGGTTATCCAATGGACTTTAACCAGTTTAGGAGTTTTATTTAAAGTTAAATTTGCAGGTAAGTTTCAATTACTGTCCACTCTGATCTATCTATTTATGGGATGGATGATAGTTTTTGTTTTCGGAAACCTAAGGAGCAGTTTAAATTCTGTATCACTTATATTACTCATAGTCGGAGGGGTTTCCTATTCTGTAGGAGCAATCTTCTACTCTATGAAAAAAGTTAAATATACCCATGTTATATGGCATTTCTTTGTCATTGCAGGGACCACCCTTCACTACTTGTCTATCTATCACTCAATATAACTATAAAAAAAGAGGTTCCCTGTAAGATACAGGAAACCTCTTTTTTTATAGTTAATCTCATATTTTATTTAAATTTCGGCAAATATGCCGTATCGGCAGATATACCGTAAATGAACTTCCTACTCCTTCGGTACTTTCAATTTCTAAAGTTCCTTTATGCACTTTTACTAAATGTGATACAATGGATAGGCCCAGTCCTGAACCAGATTTTTTAGTAGTTCTAACCTTATCTTCCCTAAAAAATCTTTCTGTTATCTTCTTTAAATTATTCTCTTTAATTCCAATTCCTGTATCTGAAATTCGAATTGCAATTTTATCCTGAGTCGTAAAGGAGGTAACTTTTATCTCTCCTCCATCCTTATTATATTTAATAGCATTAGAGATTATATTTAAAAATATATCCCGTAGGAGTGATTCATCCCCTAAAACTTTCCTCTCGTGGTCTTTTAAGGCACACTTTAGTGTTATTTTTTTTTCTAAAGTGAGACCCTCCATAAATTCACATAATTCCATAGTCACCTTTTCAACATTTACAGGTCTGAAATGCTCCTCCAATGCTTCTGGATTTTTAGTAAAGATCAATAATTTCTGAATAATACTATTTAACCAGTTGACTTCATCCAGTACTTTTCCTAAATCCTCCTGGTATTCTTCTATAGTCCTCTCATTACTGAGCTCCACTTCTATCATACTCCTTATAGACATTATAGGTGTCTTCAATTCATGACTGACATTGTCTGTAAATTCACTTATCTGAATGAAACTATTTTCCACCCTGTCTAGCATAGAGTTCAGTGTAAATATCAAATTTGCTATACTTTTATTTGTAGATGTAGTCTCAATTCTCTCAGATAAATTTTTAACTTTAATGTCATTAGTCGACTTTGTTATCTCATCTATCCCCACCAAAAGGGTATCAACTATATTATTAGTATTATAATAGTTCCAAACTATAGCTAAAAGAATGATTATAGCAAAGGTTATGGTCAGCCACGAAAGATAGAGCTTTACATCTGAGATATCTCTTATAAGGGCATAGATATATGGTTTTTCTCCATTGGTAAAACGCCCTATCAGGAGCCTTTTATTTTCAACTGTGGCATATAAATTTTTCTTCAGATCTACATTTTTTATAAGCTTCGTCAAAGCCTTTGAATTACTGAAAAGAAATGAATCATCGCTTATTTCCACATATACAGGTTTTTTAGCTTCTGCATCTATTACTACCATATCTAAACGTACAGGGAGAAGATCCAGGTAATCTATCATGGTATTTGCTTCAAAGATTACCCCTTCCTCCTTTAGAAGGTATTGAAATACTGCAGCTTCAGTAGCTAGCTCTTTATCTACATAGTTCTTGAATAGACTTGAAGTTAAGAAGAAGACTCCTGTAAAAATAATACCCAAGGCAATAAAGTTTCGGACACTACTCTTAACCAAAGTTACAAATATTAAATTATTTTTTTTAAATTTAGTTAATCTTTTAATATATACCCCACTCCTCTAACAGTATGGATTAATTTTTTATCAAAAGCCTTATCAATTTTTTTTCTTAAATGATTTATATATACATCCACTACATTTGTATCAGAGATAAAGTTGATATTCCATACTTTTTCTGTGATCATCATACGAGTTAAAACAGTATTTTTATTTTCTATAAAATATTCCAACAGATTGAACTCCCTGGTTGTCAGCTCTATTACCTGATCATCTCTAGAAACAATTCTCTTTACTAAGTCCATCTTCAGGTTTTGGGCTGTTAAAATATTGTCATTCCCCTCACTATTTCTTCTGAATATAGCTCTTATTCTAGCTAACAGCTCAGAAAAAGCGAATGGTTTTACTAAATAATCGTCTGCTCCTGCATCTAGTCCCACAACTTTATCCTGAATTTGATCCTTTGCTGATATAAGAATTATATGAGTACTATCTTTTTGTTTTTTCAGATATTTAACTACTTCTATTCCACTCTTTTTAGGGATCATAATATCAAGTAATATTAAACTATAGTCATAATTTGTAGCATAGCTTATAGCATCCTCTCCATTATCTACAGTGTCTACATCGTACCCCGCTTCTAATAGTCCCTTGCTTATGTAATCCGATATCTGTTTTTCATCTTCTACTAATAATATTTTCATTCTTTCACTCCTCTGTATACCCTCAACAAACCAAATATTTATTTTAAAGGGAATAATAATTTTTAAGTAACTTTTTTAAATTCATAAGATCTTCTACACCACATAGTTCACGTACGGAATGCATTCCAATCATTGCTAATCCTAAATCTACAGCATTTATATCTAGATGTGTAGAAGAAATCGGTCCTATTGTAGACCCTCCTGGTGTATCTGATCTATTTACAAAATATTGATACGGAATCCCATTAGGTTCTAATATTTGTTTTACTACAGCCAGTGAATGTGCATCTGAAGTATAAGATTGATTGGCTGTAACTTTTAATGCCACACCATGATTCATCTTAGGTCTTATCATTGGGTCTGTCTTTTGATTCTGAGCCGGATGAACTGCATGGGCCCCGTCTACAGAAAGCATAAATGAATTTGATAATGCACAGAAGAATTCCTCCCTATCCAGTCCTAAAGATAAAGATATCCTGTCCAGAGTATTTAACAGCATATTTGAGTCTGCACCCTGCTTTGTACTGCTTCCTACCTCTTCGTTGTCAAAACAAGCTAATATATTTACCCCATTAAAGTCCTTAGCTTCAATAAAAGCATCTAAACCGACATAGAGTGCTCCTAAATTATCTATCTTGGCAGCAGAGATCATCTCCTCATTTAATCCTACAAGGCTTCCCTTTTCAAATTCATACAGATACAAGTCAAAATCCAAAATGTCAGCTATATCAATATTATTTTCCTCGGCAATTATTTTTAAAAGGAAGTTTTCTTTTTCTAACTGCTTATTTACCAATGTTAAGATAGGCAGAGTATCATTTTGTTTGTTCAATTCAACTCCTTTATTCACCTCTCTATTTTGGTGGATTGCAAGGTTAGGAATGATAAGACACGGCTTATCTATATTTACTAAGACTGTTTCAGGTTTGAATACATTCTCTGATTTCATAACTACCCTTCCTGCAATGCTTAGAGGTCTGTCTAACCATGTATTCAAAATAGGCCCGCCATATACCTCTGTATTCAATCTAAGGTATGAATCTCCTACCATCTCTGGATTAGGTTTTATTCTAAATCCTGGAGAATCTGTATGGTTCCCTGATATTTTAAATCCACATTCATTTAACTTTCCATTTCCAATAGAAAATGCAATCAATGAAGAATGATTTTTTTTGAAGAAATATTTCCCATTGACCTCTAGATTCCATTTTTCAGATTCTGAGATCTCTTTGTAACCATTGTCTATCAATATATCAGCAGTATTTTTTACTGCGTGAAATACAGATTTTGAAGAGTGGGAAAAGTTGATAAAGTCATTTGCAAGTTTTTTCATTTTATTCCTCCTAAAATTATATATATTTATACTTATTTTATCCTTAATATTATTTATACAATATTATTCATGAAATTAAAATATCTTAATTCTTAAAATTATTAATTTTATCTTTTAATTCTTGTATTTTTCTTTCCTTTTTTATCTCCCCAACGTCTTTGAAAGACAATTGATATTCCTTATTTTCACTCAAGTTCCCTAGATTTACCCCTAGTAATTTAATTTTATCCTCTAAATTAATCTCCTCAAATAGCTCAGATAATATTTTTTTTAAAATTTCTATATTTTGAGTGGACATATAGATACTTTTAGATCTGGTTATGATCTTCCTGTCAAAATACCTTACCTTTAAAGTTAGAGTTTTTGTATGATATTTCTGCTGTTTCAACCTTTTATGGGTTTTTACCAAGAGACTTAAAAATTCATTCCATATAAACTCCCTATCTTCTAAAGGAGCCGAATAAGTTCTCTCATTGCTGATAGAGTGTGTTTTAGATTCTATAGACACCTTCCTATTGTCAATTCCCCTGCAATATTCATATATCATCTCACCTCTGTTATATCCCAATATACTCCTGAGTTCCTGCAGTGACATCTTTAAAACATCAGATACTTGTGTAATATTTTTCCGACCTAAGATTTCCTGGGTTTTCTTCCCTACTCCTGGTATAAGTTTTATCCCCTTATCTGACATAAAATCAGCGAATTCATCTACATTTCTGATAAATGTAACTCCTCCGGGTTTTTTAGCATCACTGGCTAATTTTGCACTGAGTTTGTTATACCCTATTCCGATAGAACATGTCAATCCTGTATTTTTTAATATACCCCTTTGAAATTTTTCAGCGAATACTTCATAGGACGGATACTTTTTTATAATCTCTGTAATATCTACAAACCCTTCATCCAAAGCTATAAATTCTACCTTGTTGGTCAGTCTTAAAACCAAGTTTTTTATCTGTTTGGAAACTCTGCTGTACTTCTCTTTATCAACTTTCAGGTATACTCCATAGGGACATAGTCCCCTAGCCTTTGTAACACTCATTGCAGAATGTAACCCGTATTTCCTGGCTTCATAATTACAAGTAGTTATAACACTGGTTCCTACAATTACAGGTTTACCACGAAGATTGGGCTGATCCCTTATCTCTATAGATGCATAAAATGCGTCCATATCGTAGTGAAGGATAACTCTTTTACTTCTTTTCATACCCTTTCCTCCTGCTCAACGCTATAAAGTCATTGATAAATATAGAGATATTATAACATATGACTGGTTACAATGGAAATATACAAAAAAAACACCTGTAATAGGTGTTTTTTTTAAAATTCTAAGGTAATTATTTGATCATTCTCGAGACTTTCCTTTATGTCTATAATTCTCTGGTTACTGCTCCCTCTAAAATATAGATCCGGATCATAGTCAGCTTTTTGAAATTTACCATCCACCAATACATCTATATAGTCCAGACACTCCCTCATAGTAGGATCTTCTAATAGAGTTTCAAAGGTATATCCAGTATAAGACCATATATTTTTATGGGTCCTGACTTTTATCTCCTTTAGGAATTCTAAAAGTTCTTCCGGATTAAAAAATGGATCTCCTCCAGAGAGGGTTATCCCGTCTAACATATAGTTAGAATTTATCTCTTCTACTATTTCATCCATATATTCCTTGTCTAAGGCCCTTCCTATGTCACCCTTCCACGTTTCATGGTTATGACACCCTTCACAGTAGTGGGTGCAGCCAGAGAAGTATATGGAGTATCTAAATCCGAATCCGTCGGAAATTGTTTCTTTAAATATTTTTATTATTTTCATCGTTTCATCCCTTTTTTTCAAATAGTTTAACTCTTTCCTTGTTGTTGTTTTTAAATTGCTTTCACTTCTAGCTACATTTAAAATATATTATTTTAATACTCGTGAATCGAGAAACCCAGAAGGAAGAGTTAGTCTAAACTAAAGAGGGAATTATTAAAATTCCCTCTTTACAATAGTATTTATACTCTCATTCTCTGCTTTGGTTTCTACCTCGATATTTAGAAATCACTTTTTATCTATAAGTTATTTCTAATATTCATCGATCTGGAAGAGACCATAAGAAGGAAGAGGGTCTTAGTTATGTTTTACTCTGTCTTGCTCTTCAGCCTGTTTATATGAGTTCCAACCATCTAAATCTCCAGTTAAGTAACCTGTGATCCTTCTAGTTCTAGATATTTCCTTACTTCCACATACAGGACAAGTACACTCTATGATCCCCTTGTGTCCACATGATCTACATCTGTCTACAGGATGATTGATAGAACCGTATCCAATCCCCTCTTTTTGCATAGCACGAACTATCTTCATAAGAGCTAAAACATTTTTCTTAGCTTCTCCATCTAGTTCAATATATGTAATATGTCCACCACGAGTAAGTTCATGGAATGGAGCTTCCCTCTTTATTTTTTCCATAGAAGACATATTTTCTTTAACATCCACATGGAATGAATTGATATAGTAGTCTCTGTCATTTACCCCTTCAAGAGTTCCAAATTTCTCACGGTCTATCTTTGTAAATCTTCCAGATAACCCTTCAGCAGGAGTTGCTAATGCTGAGAAGTTTAAATTATGTTCCTTACTCTTTTCTGCCGCAATATCCTTCATATCCGATACAGCCTTATACAGTGTGTTATATGCCTTATCGTTCTTCCCATGACCTTCACCATAGAGAGCCATCATTGCATTGTGCCCACCGATAAATCCTATACCTAATGTTCCAGAAGCAAATGTATCTCTAACATCATCGTTAGGACCTAAGTTTTGCCCCCCATCCCAGATACCATTTTCCATCATGAATGGGAATTGTCTGGCTACTGCTGATCCTTGGAATTCAAATCTGTCTTTTAATTGAGATGCTACAAAGTAAGACATCTCCTTTACATTTTTATGGAATAACTCTACTGCTAGTGTTTCAACTTCTGATGAATCTGCTCCTAATCTTTCTACAGCTTCCTTTCTAGCTTTTATAGCTAGTCTAGGCATGTTGATAGATGTAAATGATACATTTCCACGACCAATAGAAGTCTTGTCTCCTCTGACATTTTCAAATACTCTCGTTCTACATCCCATTGTAGCTACTTCATATAAGTATCTGTCAGGATCATTTATATCCCACTTTTCATGGAAGTTAAATGGTGTATCTAAGAATACAAAGTTAGGGAACAATCTCTTTGAAGTAACTTCACATGCTCTGATGAAAAGATCAAAGTTAGGAGCTTCAAATTCTAACTCTCCCTTAGATGCTTTTGCCCAGTTATTTACAGCTAATT
The DNA here is from genome assembly GCA_024628785.1 of Fusobacteria bacterium ZRK30. Lineage (NCBI taxonomy): Bacteria > Fusobacteriati > Fusobacteriota > Fusobacteria bacterium ZRK30. Next base: position 715,512 of record CP102404.1, on the reverse strand, counting down.
CAAAGTCTTTTTCAGAAAAAGATATTCCTGTTTTCACTTTGAATATTTGAATAGGGAATACAGGTGTCTCAGAGTCTCCTAACCCCTCTTCAGTAGCTTTGAATAACTCCTCTATAACCATTCTACCCTCAGGAGAGAAATCAGTACCATAGTTAATAGAACTAAATACTACCTGGTTTCCACCTCTAGAATGCATAGTATTTAAGTTATGGATAAATCCTTCCATAGCCTGATGCGTTTCATTCTTCGTATCTGCATAGGCAATTTTAATTAATTTCTCCACAGTTTTCATATCCATACCTAATTTTTCAGATAATATATTTTTAATATCCTCACTAACAGATATAGTAGTGATAGAGTTATTTATAATCTCTTTTAATTCCTTATTTTTATTCTCAATATAGTCTGCATCTAAAAATGTCAATGATCTATATCTAAGATGTCTTCTAAATGATTTCAATACTCCTGGAGCCATGAAGAAATCAAATGCCGGTATAGCCTGTCCTCCATGCTGCTCATTTTGGTTTGTCTGGAATATTATAGTTGCCAGTGTAGCATATGTTGAGATAGATTTAGGTTCACGGATCTTTCCATGTTTTGACTTAAATCCATTTGAAAATAATTTTTTCAAATCATATTGTACACAGGTAGAAGTTTTTGTAGGATAGTAATCTAAATCATGGATATGAATATCTCCAGCCATATGAGCACTTGAATATTCAGGATTTAATAGATACTTGTGTGTATAATCCTTTGTTGTTTCACTTGCAAATGTCATCATTTGCCCAGCAGGCGTATCCCCGGCCATATTTGCATTTTCATTGTTTATATTATTTTTTTCCACAGTAACTATACCGTCGAAAGATTTTTTTATAGTCGTTCTCTTGTGTCTCTCTATATTTCTCATATCTCTATATAAGATATAGTTTTTAGCCATATCCGGATATGTTTTCATCAATTCTTTTTCTACAATATCTTGTATCTCTTCTACTTTTAAATCTTTATTTAAATCTACGATTTTATTTACAACTTCCAATGCAAATTTTGTGCTGACATCTTCTTTAGAAGCAATAGCCGCCTTATTTATAGCACAAACTATCTTATTTGCATCAAAGTTAACTTTTTGTCCGTCTCTCTTAACTACTTTCATTAAACACCACTCCACTATATTTAGTTGATTACGATAAAAATATTACCACATATAGTAGAAACTGTCTAATTCATTTTTCAAGATAGAGGTATATAAAATTTATATATTTAGGTTTAAGATTGATAAATAAGGGATTGAAAAAGATAAAAAAACATAAAAAATTTCTTACTTGACATTGGATTTTTTTATTTTATAAAACTTTTAAAAAAATCTTACATTATTTCCATATTTTTCTAAAATAAATAATTTAGTTTCTTTGCTTTGAACCAGTTTAGAAAATCGAACAATTTTTTTATTTTCAAGCATTTCTTCCCTGGCAGCTATTATATTTATATATTTTTTATTGAAGTTTTCTAAAAACAATGAGTCTATTTCTGGAGTATACCCTACACTAAAAGCTGTCCCTCCGCTTAAGATCACATAGTCAGCAACTTCTAAAAACCTAGGTAGTATAGAAGCATCTACACCTACAATCTCTATTTTAAATGGATTTGAAAGGATCCCGTCTATTGTAATTTGTTTCCCATGATCCAGTTTTACAAGTCCCATCTTCTCTAAAAAAATCAACGATCTCTTTTTGTTGGATGGATCATTGGGAACAGCTATGATATCTCCTGCCACCATACTTTTGATAGTGTTGTGTTTATCGGAATAGACTCCCATAGGCTCTGTATAGGTCTCTCCTATAGATTCAATAGAACTATCGTTTAAGTCATTATATGAATTCAAATAATCTAAGGTCTGAAAGATATTGATATCAATTTTTTCATCTAAAAGATCCCTATTTAAATTTTTATTATTTTCATACCTGACCAGTTCTATATCCAGGGTTTTATCCTGTTTCATTATAAAATTCACTAATTCAGCATTGAAATCCGAACTCACCCCTATTTTTAGAGGAGTAGAAAATAAAGACAAACTGAAGAGAAAGAACAAACTAATTCTTTGTATGAAAGCTGACTTCTTTAAATTTATCACTTATACCACTCCTAAAAAAACAATCAAATTTAATCAAATAGTTCCTCAATAATTTTTCATTGTTACTGTATTTTTTACATATATCAATGATACTGGTAATAGCTGATTTCATTAAGATCATAATGAAATCTTCATCAACATTTCCATATTCAGCACTACTTTTCCTTTTATATTCCAAATATTTCCTTCCTCTGATCTCTACCAGTTCCTCTAAAAAATTCTCATATTTCGTCCCCGAAGAGGAGTCGAAGAGGATGGAAAATTCCATAGGCTTAGAAGTAGCCAGGTTTATATAGTTGTTTAAAAAAATTTTCGGTCTTTGGTCACACTCAGAAGACACTCTCTCTAATTTCTCGTGGATATGATTATATTTAAGACTTGAATAGAGTTCAAATACTATTTCATCAAAAAGTAGTTCTTTATTTTGATAATATCGATATATATTCCCGATAGGAACTTTAGATTTTTTGGATATGTCTTTCATAGTTGCTCCCCTATATCCATTTTCTTTAAAAACTTCCATAGCTCCCTGATAGATCTTATTCTGAACCTCTTTCTTCTTTATCTGCATCTTTTGTTCCCTCCTTCAAAGAGTGTTTGTTAATATTATAAAGTACGCCAATAGAAAATAGGGTCGTCCACAAAGACGTCCCCCCATAACTCATAAGAGGCAGGGGTATTCCTGTAACCGGCATAAGCCCTGTAACAACATATACATTCATTATTATCTGGCTGAACAAATAACCTGTAATTCCAATAGCTAAATATTTACCAAAATGATCTTTAGTTGATTTTGCAATGGTTATTCCAATCTGCAGGATAATTATATAGGTTAAAAACATTACAGAAACCCCTACAAATCCCCATTCCTCTCCTACTGAAGCCATAATAAAGTCTGTATGTATCTCTGGAAGGTAACTGTATTTTTGAGTTCCATTCCCCAGTCCCTTACCAATAAGTCCCCCGTTTCCTACAGCAATGAGAGATTGTTTAATTTGATACCCGTCACCATTGTCATAATCATCATAGACTACACCGTTTACATAGGCTCTTATCCTCCTGTTTCTATAGGACGTATCATCTCCTAGAAAGTATGCATAACTACCATAGGTAACTCCTATTACAACAATTACAGCAATAAATTTAAAGATATGTTTTAGCCCTATATCTGAAAAAAATATCATTATAAATGAGATCGCTATATAGTGAAGAGCAGTTCCCAGATCCCTTTGAAAAAAAACAGATAGAACAAAGAACATTACAAATGGAAATATAGTCAATATTACATCCATATCTTTATATTTCCTCTTCTTACAGGCGTTGAGCCCCTTGGCTATCAAGATAATATATGCAATTTTTAGCAGTTCCGATGGCTGAAGCCTGATAATTTTAAAATCTATCCAACGTCTACTTCCATTAATGATCGGAACTACAGAGTTTATCCCAAAAGCTGTTCCGATGGCGACAACCCCAAATAAGATAAACGTAAGTATGACTATCAGTTTAATCGCCTGCTTTTTTTCATACCACCTATAGTTGATCCCTAATCCCATAAATAAAGGGATTATCCCGGCTAAAAGAAATAAAAACTGCCTTTTCACAAAAAAATATTCTGTCTTGTAAAACCTCATAGAGGTATAAAAACTTGCACTGGCTATATTTAAAAGACTGAATATTGCCAACCCCAAGGTAGCTATTATCAATATCCATCCTCTAACCTTAATAAATGAATCTATGGACCTATCTCCTATTTTTTCCTCTATCTCGGAATCTTGTCCGTACAAACTTTGATTTTTTATCTTCATAAATTTCCTCCTAAAATGCACCCTCAATAATGTATTTTACATTATACCTTATAAAAAAGTAGAATAAAACAAAAAAAAAGTGCTATATTTAATTGTAAGCTAAAAAATAAAAAATTTGGAGGGTTTTTATGAAAGCAGATAATATTCGAAAAGCTAAAAAAGAGGATAAAGTTGTAGATCTCATTATGAGTGCAGCAGGGGAGATCTTTCTACCTATGGATCCGTCTTTTACAGGGAACAAAGCAAGGGAGGTGTGCCAGTTTTTATTTCAGAGTGAATATAATAAATTAAGTTTTGAAAATTGTTTTGTCTATGAAAAAAATAATACTATTATGGGAATGGTCATTGTCTACGATCAAAATTTAGAGACAAGTTTGGGAGAAAATCAGAGAGCTATACTTTTCAAAGAATATAATATAGATGTAGATTTTCCAATTGAGGGAATTAAGAACTCTTATTATATAGATAGTATCGCTGTAGGGGATAGATATCAAGGACAGGGAATAGGAAAGTCTCTCCTGCAGTTTGTCACCGACAAATTTAACCCTTGTGGACTTATTGTAGATGTAGAAAAAAAATCAGCAAGATCACTCTATGAAAAGGTGGGGTTTAAAATTCTAAATAATATCGATCTCTTTGGAAATCATTACTATCAGATGAAAACAACCGAAAAGATATAAAAAGTAAATAAAAAAACCAGCTGTTAACAGCTGGTTTTGAATTTTTAATTGGTGGCGGGAGCAAGATTTGAACTTACGACCTTCGGGTTATGAGCCCGACGAGCTACCAGGCTGCTCTATCCCGCGACATGGATTTTTTGTAGTCTTTGGAGCGGGAAACCAGGTTCGAACTGGCGACATTCAGCTTGGAAGGCTGACGCTCTACCAACTGAGCTATTCCCGCAACATATTATGATTATTTAATTTTTTTGGTGGCGGGAGCAAGATTTGAACTTACGACCTTCGGGTTATGAGCCCGACGAGCTACCAGGCTGCTCTATCCCGCGACATGGATTTTTTATAGTCTTTGGAGCGGGAAACCAGGTTCGAACTGGCGACATTCAGCTTGGAAGGCTGACGCTCTACCAACTGAGCTATTCCCGCAACATATTATGGTTATTTAATTTTTTTGGTGGCGGGAGCAAGATTTGAACTTACGACCTTCGGGTTATGAGCCCGACGAGCTACCAGGCTGCTCTATCCCGCGACATGGATTTTTTATAGTCTTTGGAGCGGGAAACCAGGTTCGAACTGGCGACATTCAGCTTGGAAGGCTGACGCTCTACCAACTGAGCTATTCCCGCACTTTCAAAGACAGAATCAGTATACATCAACTTCTAAACAATGTCAACTTTTTTTAAGATTTTCTTAAAAAAATAGAGTGGAGGTTAAAACCTTCACTCTATTTTTTTTAATTAGTCTTCATAGTCTTTTAATTTTTCTTTTACTAATTTAGACATGAGTAGAATTGCAACTAAGTTAGGGAAGATCATGAGTCCATTGAAGAAGTCTGCAAGTTCCCAAATAACTGGTACTTCTATGGCTGTCCCCACAACAATACAGATCAATACAATAATTGTATAAACATTTGTAGCCTTATCACTTCCAAATAAGAACCTGATATTTGCTTCTCCAAAGAAATACCATCCGACAATAGTTGAAAAAGCAAAGAAAAATAAGGAAACTGCAATAAATACTCCACCGACAGAACCAAGGGAAGCTATAAAGGCATGCTGAGTAAGAGCAATTCCTATCAATCCTCCCCCTCCTAAAGGGGTATTGGCGATGATTACAAGAGAAGTTAATGTAAGGATAACAAATGTATCAAAGAAAACCCCAAACATAGCTACTAAACCTTGATCACAAGGATGCTTAACTTTTGCAATAGCATGGGCATGGGGAGTAGATCCCATTCCTGCTTCATTGGAGAACAGTCCACGTGCAACACCATATCTTACAGCTTGTTTAACTGTAACCCCTAAAATACCACCAGCAGCAGCTTTAGGAGAGAAAGCACACACAAAGATTAATTTAAAAGCTTCAACAGTACCATCAAGGTTTTTAAATAAAATTATCAATGCTCCTATAATATAGAGAACAGACATAATAGGAATAACTTTCTCTGTAAATGAAGCAATGCTCTTTACCCCTCCCTTGAAGATAAGTCCGGCTAAAACAGCTACAATAACACCAATGATAATAGGATTCAAACCAAAAGATTCCTTAAATGCATTACCTATTGAGTTGGCCTGAACCATATTACCTACAAACCCAAGAGCCATAATAATACTGATTGAGAAGAAACTCGCCAAAATTTTAGCTAATTTTTTATTTTTAATACCTTCCTGTATATAGAAAGCAGGTCCTCCTCTCATCTTACCGTTTACTTCCTTTTTAAAAACTTGAGCTAATACAGCCTCTGCAAAGACAGTAGACATCCCGAAAAATGCAGTAATCCACATCCAAAAGATTGCTCCTGGCCCACCAGACACAATTGCTGTGGCTGCTCCGGCTAAGTTTCCAGTTCCTACCTGTGCTGCAATTGCAGTAGTTAAAGATTGGAACGAGTTCATTCCTTTATCTCCTGCTTCCTCACCTATACTAGCACCACCTATGGCTTTTTTTATACTATCAAAAAATCTTCTGACTTGGACAAACTTTAATATAAAGGTATAGTAAATCCCTGTACCTGCCAGCAGAAAAATCAATAGATAGCCCCAAAATAAATTGTTCATACTTTTTACAAGATCAAATAACATTTTTATTCCCCCTTTTAATATTGTTAAAAAATTAATTGAAACTTTAGAGTATTAAGAGCAAAAGATGAATAATTTTTTTAATAAAAAAGGTTTATCATCTAATTTTAAATTTCTAATTTTGATTTTAAATATCCAGTTAAAATATTTATTCACAATACCTTAAAAATAAAAAAAGTTAAGCGCCTTAACATGTTTCAATATAACTATACCTCAAAAAAATATAAAAACAAAGTATTTTTTAATTATAATTTAAGTTTATTTTTAGTTATAGTGTGTAGTAAGTAAAAAAATATATATAAAATTTTAGGACAGATCACAATAACTATGTCTTTAAACGAAAAAAAAGGAGATTATACAATCTCCTCTCTTACTTCTTATATTATATGTATCGATTCTTCATCGAAAACAAAGGTTAAATTTTCTCCGACTTTTCTAATCTCTTTCCCATGAGGATTATTTAAAGATACCTCAATCTTCTCATCTTCTACCATGATTTCATATTCATGATTTTCTCCCATAAATACACTTTTTACAACTTCTCCCTGATGCTTATCCGAGTTAAATTTAATAGATTCAGGTCTTACTACGACCTCTACAACATCCCCTTCAATGTATTCAACTTCATCAGTCACGATATATTCAGAACCTAATAATTTAATTTTTGTCTTCCCACCCTCTTTTGAAACTATTATTGCTTTTAAAATATTAGCTCTTCCTATAAACTTAGCAATAAATTCACTGTTTGGTTTTTGATATATTTCTATTGGAGATCCTACCTGCATAATCTCTCCATCCTTCATTATTACTACTTTATCAGAGAGTGACATAGCTTCTGCCTGATCATGTGTTACATAGATTGAAGTTATCCCGACATCCTGCTGAAGTTTTCTGATTTCATCTCTCATGTGCAGCCTTAATTTAGCATCTAAATTTGACAGAGGTTCATCAAACAACAATACTCCTGAATTCATAATCAATGCTCTTGCAAGGGATACCCTCTGCTGCTGTCCACCAGACATCTGTGAAGGTGTTCTCTCAGCAAAGTCTTCCATCTTCATTAACTTTAAAATTTTAGTCACTCTTTCATCTATTTCTTTTTTAGATTTTTTTTGTATTTTAAGTCCATATGCAATATTATCATATACATTCATGTGAGGAAATAGAGCATAGTTTTGAAATACCATAGCAGTGTCTCTCTTGTCCGGAGTAAGATTTGCCACATCTTTATCTCCTATAAATATACTCCCGGAAGTGGGAATTTCAAACCCTGCCAGCATTCTAAGCATAGTTGTTTTTCCGCACCCAGAAGGCCCTAATAGACAGATAAATTCTCCAGGTTCTACAGTTAAATTAATATTATTGACTGCCTTTACTTTATTTTTCCCCGATATAAATGTTTTTGTTAAATTCTTTATTTCTACTCTTTTAGATTCTTTCATTAAAATACTCCCCTAACTTGCTTTATTTTTTACACCTATTTTTGAGATGAAAATCTTCATAGTTATCATTACCGTCGATACTATTATAATCAATATTGTACAATAAGCCGATGCTATTCCTATCCTTCCAGTGTCTATATTATCCATTACTGTTGGTGTTAACAACTTCCACTTGGCTGATATCAAAAATATAATCGTACTAACCAAGGTCATACTTCTTGCAAATGAATAGATCAACCCACTGAAAAATGCTTCTTTTATCATTGGTATAGTTACGTTTGAAAAAACTTTACTACTTGAAGCTCCTAATATACTTGCTGCTTCTTCGATGGATGGGTCGATCTGCTGGAGGGAACTCATCCCGCTTCTAACTCCTACAGGTAAACTTCTGATGATAAAGGCTATAACAATAATAAGTGCCGTTCCTGTAAGGGGCGGAATCAATGTTATATTTGTAAAGGGTATCTTGTAGGTAATGTTATAACTGATTACATATCCCAGACCTATTATTGTCCCAGGGATAGCCAGAGCCATAATCGTTGTAAACTCTATAAATGTTTTTCCTATGAATTTTTTTCTTACAATTAGAAATGCAAGGATCATAGAAAAAATACTTGTTATTATAGTTGCTATTACTGCTAATACAGTAGTCTGTATTATAGGATCCATACCATAATCAAATATATACTTATAGTGATCCAGAGTAGGAGTGTAATTAATCCCCCATAATTTTACAAATGACCCTATAGGGATCAAGATATACATCAATATTACAAATAAAGTAAGAGTTATTAAAGTTATAAATACAGGTATTGTTACCGCTTTATCCTTTATTAAATCCCTGGCTCTGGAAACCTTTCCAGTTACGGTTATATAAGATTTCTTATTTATATAAAATCTTTGTACTACAAACATCGAGATAGACATAGAAAGTAATATCATTGCAAGGGCAGTTGCTATTCCTGGTATAACCAATGGAAATGTTACACTTGTAAATACTTTTAGTTTAGATGCTCCTAAATCCCTGGAGGCTTCCTCTACAGATGGATCGATTCCCTGTAATAAACCAACTAACATTAAATATGCTATTGGGAAAAAACTTAAAACCTGAACTAATACCAATCCATGAAATCCATAGATCTCGAAATCTTTAATCCCTAAAATCCCACGGGTAATAAGTCCCTGTCTTCCAAATAATAATATTGCTGATAATGCTACAACAAAGGGCGGTGATATAATAGGCAGCATTGCTATAAAGTCAAATATTTTTTTCCCCTTGATCTTCATATACGACGTACTATATGCAAAGAAAAATCCAATGATCAGGGACAATGTTGCAGTTATAAAACCTAATTTTAAAGTATTTAAAATTATCACTACATTTCCGCTTCTTCCAAAAGCATTTTTATAATTTTCAAAACTAAATGCATCTTTAAATGTAAAGCTTTCCTTCAGTACATTATAAAGAGGCACCAGTACAAAAAACGATACTATCATCAATGAAAATATTATTGTCAAAAATAGTGTGGGGTCATTAGTCAATTTTTTCATATGTTTTAATTCTTGATTTATTTTTAATTTTTTAATGAATTTTATTACAAAATTCCATGTCTACAAGATAAAGTGCTATCTCAAGGTTCTTAATTTACATTGTAAATTTTTAGATACTTTGGCGATATTCTTTATCAAGTAGAAATCTTAGTGATGCCACTAAGTGGTCTTATTTCCCGGATAATAAAAAAGGTAGAATTTCATAAGAAATTCTACCTCAAATATTTCCAGCTGTACTTTAAAAATCTGCCTATATCCTTGGCTATATAATCCCAGGTATGAGTTTCTCCCTTATAGATATAAGCCTCAAAAGGAAGATTAAATCTTTTTATCCTTCCTACCATGTCTACCCATTGGTGGACCATATAATAAGGTTCTTTATCTTCCGAGCCAACTGAAAGATAAAAATGTTTTCCCTGTTGTTTTGTAGTATCCAATTGTTTTATAAGGGTGTAGGGATCTTCTGCAATAATTCCCTTTCCCCACGATCCAAATATATTGATAAACCTCTCCTTATCCTGATCTTTGAATAAAAATTCAGGAAGGTAGATAAATTTAACTATCCTCGTTATTCTCTTATTTATAGTCAGCCTTACCAGACTAACAGCTCCGGCAAAACTGCCTATTACCTTAAACAGTTCCAGATGCTTTAAACCTAATTTAAAAGCACCATATCCCCCCATGGAAAACCCGGATATACCAGCGTTATCTACATTAAATCTATTTTTAACATCTAAAATCAATTCATCTATAAAATATGATTCATAGTTTTTATTTTTTACCTTTTTAAAATCACTATACCAAGATTCCCCACAAAATCCTGAATTAGGTAGGATAACTATCATCTTCCCTATATCTTTTTTCTCGAGTAGAAGTTCAAAGTTGTCCAAAAGTCTTCCTTTTTCTATCCAGTCATGGGCATTATCCCGTAACCCATGAAGTAAATAGAGTACCGGGTAACTTTTTTCAGGAGTATAAGATTTTGGTACCACTGCTAAGTATGCCATCTCTTCATCTACATTTTTACTCTTTATCTTTAAACTCTGAACAATAAAATTTTTACTCTCAAGGGTCAGATCCTCTAGAGATTCAAAACTTCCTTCACTGTTACTTTCAGGAATGATATTAACATTCTTATAAGTTATAGTTCTTTTTATCTTGATTTTCATCCTCTGTTTTCTGCTGCCTGTTATAACAAACACTACATAGAATATAAATATACCTATTAAATAATACATAAACTCTCCTCAAGTCATTAATTCGAAGCTATCTCTATTAACTTTTTTATTTGATCCTTTGTCCCCAGTACTAATAATTTTTCATTTTTTCTGAGTAACTCATGGGACATAGGGTTTATTTTCATGATTCCATCCACTTCGTGACCAATAACTATTAGATTGGTTTTAGCAGGTATCTTTGCTTTCATCAAAGTTGTATTTTCCAACTGAGATCCTTTTTTTATCTCAACCAGTTCAAATGTCAACCCCTCTATCTTTGATTTCTTACTAAAAACATCTACAAAACTAATTAAGTTAGTCTGTGTAGCTGTGGCAATTATTCTATCAGCTGCTATCTCAAAAGGCGAGATTATAAAATCAGCACCGCCTCTCTTTAATTTTTTTTCACTGCTTGCATCTACAGCCCTTGTTATCACCTGTATCTTCTCATTCAAATCTTTTGTAGTAAGGGTTAAAAAAAGGTTGTCAGCATCTGTCGATAAGACCGATATCAATACTTTAGCACTTTTTACATTGGCCTGGAGGAGGGTTTCATCTTTAGTTGCATCTCCTATTACATAGAGTATTTTTTCCCTGTATATCTCCTTTAGTTTTTCAACACTTTTTTCATCATTTTCTACAACTACAAAGTTTAGATTTTTTTTTAAAAAATCACTTATAATCTTTGTTCCGGTTCTGCCGGCTCCACACACTATATAGTGGTCATTTAATTTAGCTATTTTTTTATCCATCTTCCTCCACCTCAAATAGGATCTTAATTCCCCTTCAATAAAAAATTTAGTAATATTTCCCAATGTATAAACAACTACAGTTATTCCAGAGAATATAAGGATCGATGTAAAGATCTTTCCATTAGGGCTGAGTGCCTGAACCTCTCCAAATCCTACTGTAGAAAGGGTGATAGAGGTCATATATAGTGAATCTATTAAATTGTAATTTTCAATATATATATATCCAAAAACACCTATAAAAAATATTAAAAATAATATAATTCCAGGTATCAATATTTTTTTTATTTCAGATTTCATCTGTCCTCCACTTTTCTGCTTTGTAAAGATATATTTTATCACAATATTTCCCATATTACCATATCTCAAAACCTTTCAACAACTTAAACTTTAAAGGATTTAATCGACCTCTCCAGTAATATATTTCAACAGGAAATAATTATAGTTAAACATTGAGACCTTTTATTACTTATATATAAATTGTAACTTTTTCCTTTATCTATTAAAATAAACTAAAAACTTAACACTGGAGGTAAAACTATGTATGATTTAATAATAATAGGAGCCGGAGCTGCAGGGCTGACCTGTGCATATACAGCTAATGGACTGAAAAAAAAAGTTCTCTTAGTGGATAAGGGTTTACCAGGAGGAACTTGTACCTGGTCAGGGTGTATGCCCAGTAAAGCTCTTATAAATATAGCTAAGGATGTTCATACAGCCAAAAAGTATTCATCTATAGAGGTAGATACTGGAAAAGTTATGAGAGACGTCAGAGGTGTAATAGATGAGGTTTATTCCCATGAATCTCCAGAAGTTTTGGCCAACGACGGAATAACGTTCAAACAAGGAAAATTGATTAAACTGATAGAGCCAAAAATTGTATTGGTGGATGGGGTAGAATATCACGGAAAGAACATAGTTATCTCTACTGGTACCTCACCATTTATCCCTCCTTTAGAGGGGCTGGATAAGATAGATTACCTGACCAATAAAAACCTTTTCCAACTGGAAAAACTCCCTAAATCCATGATAATTTTAGGTGGAGGAGCTATAGGAGTAGAGATGGCCCAATGTTTAAACAGATTAGGTACAAAAGTTCACATAATAGAAAGGTCTTCTCGAATTTTTATCCGTGAAAATGAGGAATTAGTAAATATTTTGTCTGAAACTTTAATAAAAGAAGGGGTCAATATCCATGTCAATACCACTGCTTCCTCAGTGACTCAAAACGAGGGTATTATCACTCTCAATGCGGAAACTAATGGAGAACCAAAAAAAATTGAAGCTGAAGCTCTTCTGGTTTCTATTGGGAGAGTCCCAAATATAAAAGACCTTGGATTGGATGAATTGGGATTAAAATATAATCGAAAGGGGATAGAAGTAGATGACTATCTAAGGACAAATATACATAATATCTATGGTGTAGGAGATGTGGCAGGTCCATATCAGTTTTCACATATGGCTAACTATCAAGGAATTTTAGCAGTTAAAAATATGTTTTTACCTCTAAAGAAAAAGGTGGATTATTCCAATATAAGCTGGTGTACATTTACCTCTCCTGAACTGGCATCTCGGGGACTTCCCGATCCAAAGAGAAAGACAACTAAGATATATTCCTATGGACGGAGCGATTCAGAGAGAACCATAACGAAAAAAGATGATATTTTTGAGATGAGAGTAGAGACCAACCATAAAAAAGAGGTCTTGGAAGTAAAGCTTTTGGCCGAAAGAGCAGGGGAGATGATCTCTTCGTTTCAAATAGCAGCAGAAAATCACCTGACTCTAGATAAGTTTTCATCGGTTATCTTTCCTCATCCAAGTTATAGCGAGATTTTAGGAAGTTTAGGAAAGAAAGCATATGTCGATAAATTATTGGAAAATCCACTCATAAATATCTTTATAAAATAAACAAAGATCCTAAAATTTGACATTTCCATATATAAATTATATACTACTTTATAAGTTTAATTATTTATTTATATACTTAAAATATTTTGCTACGATTGAATAGCAAAATTTAATATTATTTTATGGGAGTGTGGTAGGATGAAAAAAATGACTTTAACAACGAAAATTTTTATTGGATTAATTAGTGGGATAATATTAGGATTGATTTTATACCCAATGAGAGAGGTTCCCTTTGTAGCAAATTACATTATAGGATTTTTTCTAAAACTAGGCGGATCAGTATTTATAAATGCCATTAAGATGATGGTAGTTCCACTGGTATTTGTCTCATTAACTGTTGGAAGTTCAGCCATGGGAGATATAAAAAAATTAGGGAGAATAGGAGTAAAAACTTTAAGTTTTTACCTGTTCACTACAGCTGTAGCGATTGTTATAGCTCTTACTCTGGCAAATGTAATTAACCCAGGAGCAGGACTATCAGCTGACAGTATTCAAAAAACTGCCAAAACTATCAAAAGTTCTAAACCATTTGTAGATGTACTTATCGATATAGTCCCATCTAACCCGATTGCATCTATGGCTAAGGGAAATATGTTGCAAATTATAGCTTTTGCACTTTTAACAGGAGCTGGCTTAACTATCTTAGGTGATAAAGTCAGCAAAGTAAAAGATCTATTTGACCAAGCCAACGACCTTGTTTTAGAGATGGTTAACCTTATTATGAAAGTTGCTCCATTTGGTGTGTTCTGTCTTATTGCTAAAACATTTTCATCTCTTGGGTATACAGCAATGGTACCGCTATTAAAATATATGCTTACAGTAATTGGAGCTTTATTTATCCACGGTTTATTCACTTACCAAGGCCTTTTAGTTGCTACGATTAAGATGAATCCATTGACTTTTTTAAAGAAATTTTTACCGGCTATCTCTGTAGCATTCTCTACATCTAGTAGTGGAGCTACACTTCCTGTTACTTTAGAAACAGTTCAAGAGGAATTTGGAGTATCTAAAAGTGTTAGTTCATTTACAATACCACTAGGAGCTACTATCAATATGGATGGAACTGCTATCATGCAGGGAGTTGCTGTAGTATTTATCGCCTCTGTATACGGTGTTGATTTAACAATGGGTGACTATATAGCGGTAATTTTAACAGCTACACTAGCATCTATAGGTACAGCCGGTGTTCCTGGAGTAGGATTAATTATGCTGTCAATGGTTTTAACTCAGGTTGGACTACCAATTGAAGGAATTGCTCTTATAATGGGTGTAGACAGAATTTTAGATATGACTAGAACTGCTGTAAACATTACAGGAGATGCTGTATGTACCCTAATCATAGCAAAAACAGAAGGGGAAGAGTTGAACACTTCTTCAGACAAAGAAATAGAAGTGGCATAGTTAATTGTTGTCATAACAACTTAAATTATAATAGCTGGAAAAAAAGGGGTGTTGATAATCAATATCCCTTTTTTCCTTTCTTAAAAATAAAATTTTCCTGCTTTTATTTCTATATAAAAAATGAATAAATTATTAAACATCTATCACATGAATTATTTCACCATTAATTATAAATTAATTATATTGACTTTTTGGATCAAATGTTGTAAATTTAGGGGGCTACTGATAATATTAATTGAAAAGGAGTACTAATATGAATGTGCATAATAAGTCGAATATGATTTATAAAGATTATTCATGGAAAACTTATGCAGAGGAAGATCCTAAAGTAACAGGGAAACTAGATTATACAATATTTGATAGGAAAGAAGGTTATGAGGTCCTTTACCTTATAGAAAAAATGACGGAAATATGGAAATTAGAAGGAAGAGGCAACAGAAGAAAGATCGAAAAAATGATCTATAAATTTTTACCACCTGATATAAAAAAGCAGGAAGAGGTTAAAAACTGGGTGCGTGATAACTGGGACTATTACTAATATTAAATAAAATTATGGCGGATACAGGGGATGAAATTTTAACTATAGCTGCTATAATTTTTTTATACCTATTAATTGATTTAATATATACATTAAATCATAATTTTTTTTAATTTATTCTTCGTAATAACTTTAATCCAGTAAAAAAATGTAAAAATATTTATAATTAATTCCAGGAGGTTTTAAACCTCCTTTTTTTATGAGTAAACTTTAATAAATATAAGGTAACTTTTTTTAAAAAATTATATTAGTTTATTAAAAATGAACATCCTACAATCACCATCTATACTTTTTTTATATCAATACAATATTATTTAGATATTTTTATTAATTGTTTTTTTTTAGTACAATCATACAGTATTAAGTTTGATAGAAATTAACATTATCATATATATTATCAGTAGGAGTGTGGAAGTATGAAAAAAATGACGTTAACAAGTAAAATTTTAATCAGTTTAATAGGTGGAATAATAGTTGGTTTGCTGCTATTTCCCTTAAAGAATATACCCTTTGTAGAACACTATATCATTGGATTTTTCCTCAAATTAGGTGGTTCTGTGTTTATAAAATCAATTAAAATGCTGGTAGTTCCTCTGGTATTTATTTCCTTAACAGTGGGAAGTTCTGCAATAGGCGACACAAAAAAACTTGGAAGAATCGGAATAAAAACTTTAAGTTTTTATCTGTTTACAACAGCTGTTGCAATAACAATAGCCCTTGTCTTAGCTAACATAATAGACCCGGGAAATGGCTTAGTCATTGAAAATATCAGTAAAACTAATACAGTTGTCAGCGATTCTAAATCTTTTGTAGATGTCTTAATCGATATCGTACCATCTAATCCCATATCAGCCATGGCAAAGGGAAATATGTTACAGATAATATTTTTTGCCCTTCTTACAGGTATGGGACTGACTATCTTAGGGGATAAAGTCAATAAGATTAAGGATCTATTTGAGCAATCTAATGATCTTATCTTAGAATTAGTAAATCTTATTATGCAGTTTGCTCCTATTGGTGTCTTCTGCCTTATTGCTACAACATTTTCTACATTGGGATATCAGGCTATGATTCCTCTATTTAAATATATAGGAACTACACTTTTAGCACTATTAATCCATGTGTTAATTACATATCAAGGCCTTTTATACCTGATGGCTAAAATAAATCCAATCGTATTTATAAAAAAATTCATCCCTGCCATATCTGTAGCATTTTCTACATCAAGCAGCGGGGCTACTATACCTGTTAACTTAGAGATCCTCAGAGAAAAATTTGGGGTTTCAAAATCTACAAGTTCATTTACAATACCCTTGGGAGCGTCTATAAATATGGATGGAACTTCTATTATGCAGGGAGTCGCTGTAGTATTTATAGCTACTGCTTATGGAATCCAATTAAATATGGGTGATTATATGATGGTTATTCTAACAGCTACCCTGGCATCTATAGGTACAGCAGGCGTTCCAGGAGCCGGACCTATCATGCTTTCAATGGTTCTTACCCAAGTTGGTCTTCCTATCGAAGGAATAGCTCTTATCATGGGAGTAGACAGGATAATAGATATGAACAGAACTGCTGTAAACATAACTGGAGATGCTGTCTGCACTCTTATTATTGCTAAAACTGAGGGGGAAGATATCGGAGGAGAGGTTAAAGCAGAATTAATTTAAAGGAAATTTTATAAAAAAAGCCAATTTATTAAGTAGTAACTTTACTTTAAAAATTGGCTTTTTTATTATCCCAAAGATCATACAACTACATGTTGTTCTTATTGGAGGAGATTATTATGAATAACTTATCTGAATTTATAGATGTCTTAACTCAGAGAAAAAAATCGGATCTGGTTTTTAAAAATGCAAAAATTATAAATGTATTCAGCCATGAAATTATAAAAGGCAACTTAGCTATCCATGGGGATCAAATTGTTGGAGTCGGTGACTTCTCTGGAGTTTGTGAGATCGATCTTCATGGCACCTATATTTCACCAGGTCTAATGGATGCCCATGTTCATATAGAGTCTTCCATGCTAACACCTGAAAATATGGCAAATTTAATTCTCCCCCGAGGTAGTACGACTATCATAGCTGATCCCCATGAAATAGCCAATGTTTCTGGAATGAAAGGTATAGAATATATGTTGAAAGCCACTGAAAACATTCCCTTAAATGTTTTTGTCAATCTTCCACCCTGCGTCCCTGCTACAGATTTTGAATCTTCCGGAGCTGTTTTAAGTGCAGATGATCTAAAAGAACTTATTCACCACAAAAGGGTTTTGGGTTTGGCAGAATTTATGAACTTTCCCGGAATTCTAAACAAAGATCCTGAAGTTTTAAAAAAATTAGATCTGGCTCATAAAAACAATAAAATTATTGATGGTCACGCACCTGATATGAGTGCCAAAGATATTCGTACCTATGCAGGAGTAGGAATATCTACCGATCATGAATCGGAAACCTACGATGAATTATTAAATAAAATAAGAAATGGAATGTATGTATTGATTAGAGAGGGATCAGGAGCTAAAAATTTAGAAGTCTTAGCTAAAGATTTATCCACTAATTTTTCTCTTACAAGATGGTGCTGTCTATGTACAGATGATTCCCATCCAGAAACTTTGATCAAACAAGGGCATATAGACCACCTTCTAAAAAAATTAGTGAAATTAAATATAGACCCCATTACTGCTGTCCAAATGGCAACCATAAATACTGCAAAATGCTATGGCTTAAGTAAATTAGGAGCTATCGCCCCTGGTTATAAAGCAGATTTAGTTATTTTTCAAGATCTCGTTGATTTCAAAGTATTAAAAACCTACAAAGACGGCAGAGAAGTCTATAACGGTATAGATGAGGTAAAAATTCAAAATACCTACATGGACAAAAGTTTACTTTCCAGTGTAAATATTGATATAGACAAAAAAGATCTAAAGATACTTTCAAAGGATGAAAAAGTAAATATAATTGAGCTTATCCCTGGAAGTTTACTCACAAAAAAAACTTTTTCTCAAATAATTTTAGAAGATGGGGAGTTTAAAACAGAAAATAATCCAGGAATTTTAAAATTATTTGTAATTGAACGTCATCATGGAACAGGAAATATCGGAAAAGGTCTGGTTAAAAATTTCGGTAATTTTAAAGGAGCTATCGCATCCACGATCTCCCATGACTCTCACAATCTAGTAGTTATAGGAGATTCAGATGAAGACATCAATCTTGCTGTTGAGGAGATCAAAAAAATTCAGGGAGGTCTTTGCTTAGTTCATAATAAAAAAATAATATCTTCTATTCCACTGGAAATAGGAGGTATTATGACACAACTTTCCGGAGAAGAGGTTGCACTAGAAGTAGAGAAATTCTTGGACTTAGCTTATAAATATGGAGTAAACAGAAAATTAGACCCATTAATGAACCTAGCTTTTTTAGCCCTACCAGTCATCCCAGAAATAAAATTAACCGATCGTGGTTTATTTGATTTTAAATCTTTCAGACATATATCTTTAGAGTTATAAGCATAAAAAATTACAACTTTATTAAAAAAAAGACTTGCTTTTCTTTGGGAGTTCTAGTATAATAATTTTTGTAGATGCCTGAGTGATGGAATGGTAGACATAGGGGACTCAAAATCCCCCGGGCGTATGCCCTTAAGGGTTCAAGTCCCTTCTCAGGTACCACATAACCCCATAATTTCGATTGTAGGGCTTATGATACAATGGGTTCAAGCATTTACGTTTTTTAAAAATAAAATAACGAATATATATAGAAAGATCCTAATGACATTAAATGACATTAGGATCTTTTATTTTATTTAGAATAAAATTATGATATTCTTTAATAAACAATAAAATAAGGGGTGGATATGATGATTTATGAATTAGAACCAATGGTTGTTGATGATGCTAAGAATTTACATGAATTTTTTGATCAAATAGGAGGAGAAACAAACTTTGTATCTTTTGAAAAATCTGAAGCTCCAAGTGAAGAGGCGTGTAAGTCACTCCTTGAGTCAACTAAAGAAGCTCCTAATTATGCTTACTGTATAAAAGAAGATGGTAAAATAATTGCTAGTTTAACAGCCAATACCAGAAATGGTAGATCAAGAGAGAGGCATAAATCAAATTTTGGTATTGCAGTTTCTAAAAACCACTGGGGAAAAGGCATAGGTTCTTTACTCATAGAAAAAGTAATCTCTGAATCTAAAAAAAATTCTATATCTAAGATAACTTTAAAAGTTAATGAAACCAATACCAGAGCCATAAAATTATACAAAAAATATGGGTTCGAGATAGAAGGTATCTATAAAAATGACAGACTTCTCAATGGAGTAATGGAAACAGGTATTTCAATGGCATTATTTTTATAAAGCTAATAAAATATATTAAAAAAAGCAACGATTTAAGTTCGTTGCTTTTTTTATTGAATATAATACTATTAGTCTAATAAGATTAGGCACTTTTTTTCTTTTTTTTAATGATTGATATCGAAGCTAACATTATTAATCCTGTCAATATATCGATAGGCAGCCAAAGTTCTTGAGTTAAATGAACTGGTCTAATAGGGTTAAATAATAATGCTATTCCTATAAAAATTCGTCCCCAAACTCTGTGGTTATCCTCAAAGCTTAATATAGCTCTATACACAGCTGCTCCACAAACTATAATTCGAAGAACATTAAAATATCCATTAGGGAGCCCATCTAAGAGGTTTCCAAAAAGCATTAAAATAGTAATTAAAGTGATAACCAGCCTAGTTATGAATTTAGGTTCCACATAAATCACCTCCATATATTTATTGTTTTCTTGTTAAAATATACTAAAGTTTTTTAAAAAACCTTTCAATTTTTTTCTTTTTTGTTATTAAAAAAAGCAACGATTTGAGTTCGCTGCTCTTATTTTAAATTAAATATAATATTGTATTCCAGGCTTTTCATATCAACTATCTCTATCTCCTGGATCAGCACCCTGAATAATTCTTTTAATTGGTTAGCCTCGTAATCTTCATAATTTTCCAAGACTTCCTTTAACAACTCATAGTTCCCACGATCTTCATTATCATCTTCTTTTAATTTTCTTTTTTCTAAAATTTCAAGTTCTTCATCTATAACCTGTAGATCATTTAGGTTTTGTTTTCTGCTCTCAATATATTCTGATTCTGCAATCAATTCTTTTTTCAGCATATTGATCAGATTATCATTTTCTTTAGCCAGTATATTTTTTCTATTTTCAAATATCTGTATCTGTCTTTCAACAGTTTCCATATAGTTATCTATCTGGTTTACTTCTTTTAATTTATCTACTTCTGTTATCCCGGCTAATACTTTATCCTCTATCTTCCCGGCATTGATCCTTTTACCGCAGGTATCACACATATAGTAATAGTATATCTTTCCTCCCTGGGCTTTATTATTTATTTTATTTCCATACATTTTATGACCGCAGATGCATTTCACCAGACCTCCAAATAATGCTCTGGATCCATTTTTATTATTATAATCAATGGCTCTGCTGTTTTTTAATATTTTCTGAACTGCATTAAAAGTTTCGGTAGTAATAATCCCTTTATGGGTTCCCTCTGCTAAGATATAATCATCACTTTTTTTTCTGATCCCTGTAACTATATTTTTCTTTTTTACTCCAAACCTATATTTCCCTGCATAAAACGGGTTGGTCAGTATCCACCTCAGGCTGTCTAATTTTCTGTTAAATAATTTAGCAGTTCTCCTCAGGCTCCTAGTCTCCATAAATGTATAAAAATAACCTTTTACCAACTCGGCTTGTTTTTCATCTATCTTTATTTTTTTATGTTTTCTATCACCATCCCACTCATACCCTATGGGAAGCTGTCCTCCCATCCATTCTCCCTTGGAGGCTTTTTCATATGCACTTGACTTTACCCTGGCTGATATCTGCTCCCTCTCATATTGGGCAAGACCGGCCTGGATAGTAAAAAATAATCTCCCTGTACTGGTAGTGGTATTTAGATCCGGTTGTGAGATTGAGATAAATTTTATATCTTTTTCAATTAACTTAAAAACAAAATTCATCATTGTATGGGTTTTTCTGGAGATCCGGGATGATTCATAGACCAGGACTATATCAAACTTCTTTTTCTTTATATCTTTTAATAAAGTTTTAAACCCTGTCCTTTCATCATTGGCACCACTGTCAACGTCTTCATAAATTTTATATAATTCATAATCGTGGAGATCACAATAAGATTCTATTTTTTTTATTTGTGTTTTTAAAGAGTCTTTTTCCTCCTGCATAGTGGTAGAAACTCTTACATATGCTCCTACCTTCATGATTTATCCCTCTTATTCATCTTTTTTAGCAGCTTAACAACTGTACTTAAATTTTCTTTGGATTCAATCTCTGTGATTTTCTCATTAAATTTAATCATAGTTTATACCTCCTCTAATCTTCTTTTTTTTATTTTTTCTATAATAGATAATTAAGTGCTATACTTAGTATTAGTAAAAAAAGGAGATGATTATGTTGCACGATATTATTATTCTAATACTTCTATGTTGGAAACCAATTTTAGCTCTTATTTTGATTTTCTCATTATTGTATTTATTATTTAAAAACACCATTACAAACTTGTTTATAAGAATATTTATATCCTTTCTTCTTGCAGCATTGATTGTGTTTGTTATTACTTTATACATATTTAGTGACGGTAATTATGGATAAATTACCTTGATAAGTATTGACTAAACTTTTTATTGTGCTATATTTAATATAGATTTTATAAAATATACTGGAGGTTTTGAATTATGATAGAACGAATCGTTATTCCGCCTTATGATGAATATGGTCTTTCAACATTTGTAAGAACAGATGATCTGGTACACATCGGCCATTTTGGTGGTTACTGCGATAAAAAAGGTACGGTATTAACAACTATTGAAGAACAAATGGAACAAACATTAAAAGAACTGGATCTGTCACTAAAAAAAATTCACCTGACTCTTAAAAACGTCGTTAAGATGACAGTTATACTAAAAAATATTGAAGATTTTCACGGGATGCATAGTGTTTGGATGAAGTATTTTGATAAAGACAGCTTCCCGGTAAGAACAGTAATAACTTCAGATTTTGTAAGTAAAGATTGTCTTGTTCAAGTCGAGGGAACAGCGTGTTACGAATAATTCCTGGTCAAAAAGCTAAGATTTAGTCTTGGCTTTTTTTTATTCCCATCCTTCCGCTTCTACTTTTCCCAGTCTGCCATTTAACCTGCCCCTATGATCATTCCTCTCAATGGTCTTACACTTCTTACACCGGGTATCATAGCTAACTCCCAAGCTATCGACCTTTGTTATAAACTCTTCTTTACACTTGGTACACTTTCTAATCTTTTCATCTTTTTTGAGATTAAGGATCTTCTCTTTTTTCTTCAGGTTCTTTTTTATCTCTTTCTCATAGTCTCGGTTAGAGATTATAAATCTCTGAAATTTTTCCTTACTTTTCTTAGTGAAAAAATATTTCTTAGTCCCCATAGGCTCTATATCCCCTAGCCAAAATTTATTGAACTCCTCAATATCAAAAGTAAAATCAAAACTTAATTTTTTAGCATATTTTTTGGTATGAGGTCTGGTTTCTAATTTTTTAAAAGCTTCTTTTTTAGTCTTCATTAATTCAACCCCTTAAAAGTTAAATACAACCGATAGTGGTTTTATGCTATAATCTATTTAGAATCACTAACACCTTCTGTAATATTTTTCTTTGGTCGGAATTTTTTATAGATTGGTGGTTCTGTTTGGCAGCCTTTTTAGATCTATAGATCTGAAGGCTGTTTTTATTTAGACAAAACACAACCCTAAAGTAGTTCTAGTCACCGACCTCTCTGTTATCCATAGGTCCCTCCATCTGAGATATATTTGTTGAACCTTTTACAGAGAACATTTTCTAACTCAATATTTACAAAGGATCCCTCCTCTCCATTGAAGGTTTGCTCTTTGACTTTTTCTCTGAGATCATTGATCTCAATCTCACCCAATTTATTAACCATAAAGTTTATCTTTTCTTTCCTGGTGATTTTTTTTAATTCTATCGGTTCAACTATCTGATGATCTTTATCTCTCAAGATCGCTACCAGGACTTTGGAGTTCATGTTTTTATTCTTCAGCTTTATAAATTCAATTACTTTTTTTACTTCATCCAGATCTCCATTGGAGAACTCTTTGATATTTTTTAAAGTATTGGAATTCTGATTTTTAATACTGGCTTTAGACAAAAGGTCTTTTAAGTTTTTAAAAAAAGTATCTTCAGGGGCAGCAGCAGATCCTTTCTTTTTTGCTACTGCTTCTTTTTTAGGTGTTCTTTTTTTGGGGTTCTTTTCTAGGAGTTCTTTGTTAACGCCATTTTGTCCTAGGGGCCGCCCCAATTTGTCCTGGGTGTCGGGACAATCTGTCTCAGGGGGTGCGTCATTTTGTCCCGGTAACAGAACCGCTTTTGAATTAAATAATTTTTTAGCTTCTTTTTCTAACCTTAAGATTGAAAATGTTCCCGGTGTATTAAACTCACTTTTATTTAAATCTCCTCTTTTTACTATATGAGCTTTACTTACTAAGAGACCTTTTTTAGTCATTCTATGGACTCTTTTTTTAATAGCTTCTACTGTGGGATATAGTAATGGGAAATCTTTCTGAATAGCATCATAACTGATCCAGTGATAAACTTTTCCATCTTTTATAATTTCTATAGTGTCATCAGATAAGCTGAAATCGCCTATCTTTCTAATTAAAATAAAGTCCTCAATATTCAATTTGTGTTTTTCTTTCATTTCTAGAGCAATGTCTTGTCTCATATTAAATATTGTATCTCTCATAATTTTACTCCTTTCAATAATATTTTTTTGTTTATAAAATTAGCACAATTTAAATAAAATATAATTCTTAGTGCATTTTTAAGAATTTTAATGTATACTCCTAAGGTAAAGAAGTTTTTAGTTTGTTATAGGAGGTGAGATCCTATGTATGCAGCAGGTGAAAAACCAGGTGTAGGAACTTATATGTGTGTCATGTGTTACTTAGAATTAATAATAGAGACGGACAATGAGGAACTACCAAAATGCCCAGATTGTGGTTCAGGTCTCTACAAAAAGGTGGATTAATCCTCCTTTTTTTTTACCTTTTTTTTCTACTTAAATTTTCCTTAATAAGTTTCATTTCAATCTTGGAATTTTCTATTTTCAGTTTTTCTCTGCAGCTAACAGCATATTCCAGGAGCCATACTCTCACTTCATCATCCAGAGTTTCATACTGGACCTCTAAGGCATCTATCTGTTTTCTTTTTTCAAAGTATGTATCATTGAATTCATTTATTTTTTTATCCAGATCTTCCAGGGCTTTTTTTATAGATGATAGATCTTTTAGTTTTAGGATCTTGGACCTGGTCTTAGAAAAGGATTTCTGCATATCTTCATTCCATTTATTTAAGTTATAACTCTTTATCCTTCTCTTATCATCGAGATCATCTATCACTCCTGCATGCCTTAGGTGTTCTTCAAAGGTTTCTACCCTTACCTGCATATTCATACTTCTTTCTAGCTCTAATGACAGAGCTGAGTCTGGTCTAGCCATGTGTTACCTCCTGGGTTTGATATTTAGTTGTGCCACCTTATATGTTATAATTTGATCACCACAATAAAATTAATCACAAGGAGGCACAAAAATGGATTATTCAAAAATAATTCTTAATGATTTAGAAAAACAAATATTAAAACTACTTTCTACAAATAACATTCATCCTAATACAAGTCATATATCTGGGTATTTAAAATTTCCAAATTATGATGATTTAACATCAGCTCTTCATAGTTTAAAAAAGATGGACTTTATACATGAATATGAAATTACTACAGAACTTTATTGCCTTACTGAAAATTATAAAAAATATACTATCTATCAAAAAGAACTAAAAAAGAAAAAAATTATAAAGTTCATTTTAGGTATTTTAAGTACTCTAATAACAGGATTATTATTAAAAATAATTGTAAATTAACTGCTATAGCACAAACTAAAAAAACTATAAAAAATTTATTTATCGATTCTCTGATTATAACTAAATTACGTGTTACAAGAGAAAAATTTATTGCTAAAGAACACTCTTTCATTTGTTTCACCTCGCTTTAATGTATTTGTTTTCTAAGAGTAGACCTGTTTCTACTCTTTTTTACTTAAAATAAACACGTCCATCCACATTTTTCTTTATATAAATTAATAGTAAAAACCCCATAATCTCCATATTTTTTATTAATTTGATTAACAGTTTTTTTATTTCTAATGAACTCATTTAAAATTTCTTTCTTATGTTCAGATGAAATAGGTTTAGCTGCCAGGGCACTTTTTGCATCTAGATCATATTCATATAAAATATGATTTTTTTTAGCATTCTCTTTAAAGGTATTTATAAGAAAAATTCCGTATTCACCATATTTTTTTCTTATATAGTTTAATGATTTTCCACTTTTCCACTTTTTAAAAATTTCTAACTTTCTTTCATATAGACTCATATCTTCCTCCTCTTAATCTTTTATAAAAACCCATTCCTTTGGTCAATAATTTTGAAATCCCATTATTTTTAGAGTATACTTAAATATATTCACGCAATACTTGAAACTGGTTTATGGGAGGACATCTTATGTATAATGAACAAGAAATACTTTTTAATTTAATCGATAATCTTCTTTCTTTTGATGATTTTAATTTAATAGAACTCCACCATATTTTAAGAAAAAATCATTTTTTTTATCACCTCAGCCTCTCTAGTTTGGATTATCAATTAACATTGATGGAACAAAATGGAGAGATAGGATCTTTTCAATCCTTAGAACACGAAATTGAAAAAATAACGACATACTATTGCAAAGTCAGAGATAAAAACCTCAAATGATGGAATCTAAGAGTAGATCTGTTTCTACTCTTTTTTATTTTTCAAAATTTCTTCAATAAAACTCATAGCAATAGTGCACCATAAAGGAAAAAGTGTAATTAGCCAACCAGCTTTAATAACCCCTAGTAGCTTTAGAAAAATACTTAAAAAAATAACCCATCCAATTTTAGTCATTTTACCTCCCTTAAAATAATTATATTTTTATAAAATCCTATATCATTCTTGTTTACTTCTCAGCTTCATAGTATAATGAGGTCTGATGCAGTATTTAAAGTCTCAATGATACAGTTCAAGATAGCTGGCAGGCTATTTTAGAAATTCTTGAACTATACTATTCAGAGTTTAAAGGAGAGTAAAGAATGTATAAAATTGACACAACCGCGTTAGGTGATTTAGCCAGATTTAGCTACAGCATTAAATTTGGTGGGAAAATCCCAACAGAAGAAACTGTAAAAGTAATAACAGACAAATTTCAACCTATATCAAACCTTAATTTCGAAAACTACAATTTCGATAAACTAGAAAAAGATTTTGAATTCAGCTATGTTGAGTTCTCAAGAGAAGATGATCCATACAGACATAAAGCCTTAGGTGTAGCTATCATAGCTTCAGCTTCGAGCAATTATTCTAACCAGCTTGTTCACTCATTATTAAATTTCGTTGTTGATTCAATGAAAGATATTGATTATGCTAAAGTTTTAGAAATCATCTTGAAAACTATTTTTCCAAGTTTTAAAGCTGATATTAATACAATCACTGATGAGTTTATAAAAAATTATTAAAAAGGCCTAGATGCCTTTTTTTTATTTTTTGAATGAGGGAGCTCTAATGATCTAGCCATATATTTACCTCCTCTCTATCTTTATTTTTTTAAGACTCTTTTTCAGATTGATTTTTTAACGTATTATAAGATTGAGATAATTGATAAATCCTTAAAGAATTATCCCCCAACTTACCATCTAATAAATTTTTGATTTTTTTTAATAGCTCCATTAAAACTTCCTCTTCTAATTGAATTAAATTTTGTTTATTCATCTTCTACACCTCGCTTTAATTTGTTTACCTTCTAAGAGTAGATCCATTTCTACTCTTTTTTGATTTCAAAATTTCAAGAATCAAACCCAAAATTAATAACCAAAACCAACAGTCAAACATCAGAAACCACATCCTATCAAATCGACTCATCGCTGGAGCATCAATTAAAACTAAATATATTTTCCGAAGACCAAGATTAATTCCAAATAAAGTATATAAAAGAACGTATTTTAAAACATTGTTCATAAACTTACACCTCGCTTTAATTTGTTTACCTTCTAAGAGTAGATCTGTTTCTACTCTTTTTTATTTAAAATAATTTATATTGCTTCTCCCCGGTAGGAGTAAGATCATATGTCAGCTTTTTTACTTTCTTTATAAATTCATTCTTTTTTATCTTATCTTTATTCCTAAATACAGTTTTTATAACCTTAGCGTTTGAAATTTCCATACTCCCCCCTTATTATTAAATGAAGTTTATTTTACTAGGTTTCAACCTATAAAATGGTTTTGGGAATTCTTTATCTTTCGAAATTAGAAATAATTTAGGTTTTGATGTATTACTAACTCTTTTTGAAATTTCATAACATTTTACTGTAAAGCCAGACCTTAGATATTTAATACTTATCACACTTATTTTTAAAGAACCTTTATAATATCTTTTCAAATTTTTTAACTTCCTCAATTTTTTTCTAGTTTTTAAGTTCATCTTTCCCCCTTACTAAATAATTATTTTAATACAACTAAATACTGCTTGATATCAGACCTATTAAAAGAAATTATTGAAGATCCATCTTTGGCAAATAATTCTAATTCTGTTTCTCTCAGTTCATATCTAAAACAATCAAAGAACCTAGAATCGTTTTCAAAAGCAATTAAAATACTCATACTCCCCCTTTTTTAAATGAATATCTAGCTTTAAATAGGTTACTATTTAAAACAACCACTAATTACGTTACTTTTCTAAAAGTTTCATTTTAATTTATTTTTTAAGAGGGTAAAAAAATCTTGATCATTTTTTCTAACTTTCCTATAAAAGCTTTGTTTGCTTACTCCTAAAAGGTTATACACTTCTCCCATAGTTAAACCTTTCGAGTAAACTAAGCTTTTTATTTCTAAAAGTTTCATTCCACCACCTCCGTTACTTTTGTATCTTTTTAGGAGTATACAACAGTTTGTTACTTTTGTAAACAGTTTTTTTTAGAAACGTTACTTTTGTGTCATTTTGTATAGTATTATATTAAATAAGAAGGTAAATAAAAGGAGAAAATTATGTCATATGAAGTTAATTATGAAAATAGAATGAAATTAGCAAAATTACTCAAAGATGCACGAGAAAAAAAAGATTTAAAAGTTAATCAGCTTTCTGTTAAAGCAGATATAAATAAGTCTCTTATTTCTAGAATTGAAAAAGGACAATTATTAAAAATAAACCCTTTTTTAATAAAAAAATTAGCATCTGCTTTAAAAATAGATTTTAAGGAATTATACAAAATAGTAGGATATTTAGAGGAGGATGATTTTGGAACTTCCGAAACTACTTTAAAAGAAAGTTCTAACCTTGATATTATCGAAGGTGAATATATAAAAGTTCCAATTTATAATTCTGTTTCAGCTGGTATTGGAGCTATCCCTGACCCAGAACCTAGCGACTATCTTTCACTGCCATTAATGATGGGGAAGGGTTCTGTAGGGATTACTGTTAATGGAGATTCTATGGAAACAACAATAAATAATGGTTCTGTAGTACTTATAAAAAAAGATGCAGAAGTCGGCCATAATGATATAGGTGTATTTCTACACAACGATGAGGCATTAGTAAAAAGATATAAATGTATTGAGGGTAAATGTTATTTAACTTCTGATAATAAAGAATACCCAGATAGAGAAATTAGAGAAGAGGACGACTTCAAAGTTTGTGGTAAAGTAGTTTGGATTTTGAATAAAGCTTAAAAAAATTAATTAAATTAAATTAAATTAGGATTAACAGGGGGAGAGAATATGGATAAGAACGGACTTTTAGAAATTATTTTTCTACTAAAACATAAAGTAATTTATGAAAAAAATAATGAATATTACTATGACTGGAGAAGAATCTATAAAGTTAGTCCTTCAGAAATGAAAAAGCAGTGTTTTGAAAAAGAACTATATAGAGAGGCAACAGCTGAAGAAATTCTAAACACTTATAAAGTGTCAGAATTAAAGGAAGTTTTAAAATCGAAAGAGTTAAAAATTTCAGGGAACAAATCAGAGCTCATTGATAGAATTATCGAAGCTGTATCAGAAGATGAGATAAAAAAAGAATACGATGGAGAAATGTTTTATTCTTTAAGTGATAGAGCCCAAGAATTGATTCAAGAATTTTCTTACCTTGAATTATATGAGCATTATTTAAGACCAGATGAAATTGATATATATGATTACTACAAAGCATCCAAAGAAACAGGGAATCCTTATCTTGGGTTAATGAGTATTCTCATGGATCAGGCATCTGAATGCCTTAGCAAGGGTGAATACTACTATCTAAAACATAGATTTATAAAGCTTTCAAAATTATCTGATTCGCTAGAAGATTATGAAGGTGTTCTTAAATATATGATAAAGGTGATCTATCTTGAAATGTCCGGACTTGGCAATGATATGGAATATTTTCCAGAAGAACCTCAAATATACTATAAGAACATAGAGATGATAGATAAAGCATTAGAAAATTTAGGGCAAACAGTCGAAGATTTGGACCAATATTACTTAAAAGCTGTAGAGGAATTAGCTCTCCCTAAAAAGCTTTTCGAAGATATAAAAGTTTATGAATTTATCTTAAAAATGATGGATGGAAGATCCGATGAAGTGGAAGAGGAAATTCAAAATTTTATTGATAATTATGACCAAGAAGAAGAATATGATGATACAGAAGATAATTTAGAACTTGAAGATTATTATGAGGAAAAATCATTTGTTGTTTCTAAAGTAAAAAGTAAAAATGAAAATGAGCTATCTTATGAAATAAAATCAAACAAAGATGAAAATAACAAACCTGAAAAAATAAAATTTTTCAAGACTAAATGGTTTGTAATTCTAAGCTATATAGCATTTTGGCCTTTAGGGATATTTTTAGGATTAAAATATAAAATTTTTGATAAAAAAATTCATATTGGAATAGGTATAGCGATTCTCCTTATGATGTTTTTAGGTGATTAAGCTATATTTGATAGAGAGAGAGAGGAAATAGTTCCTCTCTTTTTAAGGTAACTTTAAAATTTTCGAAAGAAGAGTAATTAAAACTTATTTTGAGCAGAAGTAGTAGGAGATAGTTAATAAGATTAAATTAGGGGGAGTAATGTGGATATAAATTTTGAAATAAGTAAAGAATTATATAGTGTTATAGAAAAAAATTATAAAAATGAAAATTATTCTGGCGCTATATTAGACGCAATGCACTTATTAACAGAAACAATTAGAGATAAAACAGGATTAGAAGGTGACGGTTCTGCTCTTATTGGCAATGCATTTGGGGGGAATAATCCTAAAATACAAATTAATAAATTACAAACTGATTCTGAAAAAAGTATTCAAAAAGGAATCCAAGAAATCATGAGAGGATTTTATAGTGCAATTCGAAACCCACGTAGTCACGACAAACTTAAAGATACAAAAAAAGAGACAGATGTAATTATCCTTTTTATAGACTATCTTCTAGAAACTATTGATAAATCTAAATTAAGTTTTGAAGAAAGTACTTTTTTAAAACGTATATTTGATAAGCATTTTGTTAAATCGAAAGAATATTCTGATTTACTAGTTGCTGAAATACCTAAACGTCAAAGAGCTGATATAGGAATTACAGTTCTATTAGATCGAAACAAGGGAAATTTGGAGAGTCTCTCATATTTTATAGCTTCACTTTTTGATAAATTAGAAAGCAATGAGATTGACAGAATTTATAAAGTCATAAGCAAAGAACTAATGCATGCTAGTTCATTTCATGATATTCAACCTTTTTTATATCTTTGTCCTGGTAAATTTTGGAATAAAGTTAATAAAGCAGTAAAAATTAGGATTGAAAATATTTTATTAGAGGATCTAAAAACTGCTAATTATGATAAAGACAATGATATGTGTGAGATTTCTGGTTCGCTAGGAACATGGGTGACTAAAGAACATTTAGTAAATTTTGAAGATCCTTCAGATTGGACATATAATTCTGTTTTAAAACTACAAAATGATAAATTTGGTGAACGTATTTACATAGAAGAATATTACTGGAGAAATATATGTAGCATTAATTACGCATCTATACATTGGTCTTTAAAACTCTATATAAGTAGAGGTTTAAAAAATAAAGACGAATATATCGTTAACAAATTAAAATATCAAATAATTAATAATGAAAACCATCCTTGGTGGGAAATATTTAAAGAGGAGTTAAAGGATTTTCCAGAGATAAAATATGATGAAGATGAATTCCCATTTTAATTTTGGGAAAATAAATTTAAAGGGGCTTAGGTAATATTAAATATGAAAAATAATATAATTGAAGATATTTATAAAATATCAAAAAATGAACAATATTGGTTATTTAGGGCTGGAGAAAAAGCGAAACATTTTGATTTATTTTACAGAAAAAAAGAAATAGGTATAGGTTGGGATAAAATTAATAACCTTTCACAGATGAGGACCAAAGATATTTTGGATAGAGAAGTAAGGGTTAAATATCCCATGGAAGAAAAACCTGGGAATATAATAAATAAAATACATAAATTTTATTCTGTTATGAAAAAAGGAGATATAATAATAATGCCAGATAGTGAAAAAAAAAGAGTAGCTTTTGGTAGACTTATTGATGATATTACTAGGGTTGATAAAATAGAAATAATGGAACAAAAAGCTCTACTTTCTGTAGGTGAAATCAAGGAAATTGGTAAGACAGACCCTGGAGCCATAAATAAATTTAGGAAGGTAAAATGGTTGAAATTATTACCAAAAGAAGAGTTGAGTCCTAAATTATTGCTTTATTTATTTTCTCCGCACACAATATCTATATTATCTCAAAACGTGAGGTATGAAGTAAATAAATTGTTAAATGATATTTTTATTATTGAAGATAAAGTTTATTTAAAATATAAGGTTGATACAGAATCAGAGGTACATGTAGATGATATGCGAGTATTTTTTGATTTAGTCAGTTACGCAGAAAAAATAATCAACATATTGGAAGGAAAAGAGGAAAAATTTGCAATAAAGACTAATGTTAGCTCACCTGGGGATATAGTCGTAGGGTTTCTCGTTTCAGGTGTTGGCCTAGCAGTATTTAATATGTTATTCAATGGAGGGACTTTAACATTTAAAACTAAAAATATTGAAATTAAAACAAAGGGTGGTAAAACGCTTTACGATTATAAAGAGCAAAGCCATAGACATGAAATAGAAAAAAAGAAACTAGAATTATTAGAAAAAACTTTAAATGAAAAAAATAATAGAGTTAGCGATTTAAATATTGAATCTATGAAAAAGAATTTAGAAATAAAAATCCCTAAAATAAACGATTAAAAATTCTAACTATTATATTATTTTTATTTATTTCTGTCACTTCAAAAAATGAAAAGAAGATAATTATTGAAATTAATGAACAAAGTAGATCATTTTTAGGGAAAATCAACTCAAAAATAGTATTTGAAAGTAATAAAAAAATAATGCCTATTATTCCAAAACTAATGATTATTTTCATAAATTTAACCTCCTTTAAAATATATATAAGTCTAATAGATTTTTGAAGAAAAGTCAATTTTGAAAATGAATCTTAAATTGTATAATAAATAAAGTAAAAATAGAACAGATATTAATAAACGAAAATTTGTAGCAATGGCAAAAGCAAAAGAAATAATGGAACCATTTTCAAGAAAGACTGATAAAATATATATGAAAATTAGGAATAATGATTTAGAAAATCAAACTTTAATAAAAACTAGAGACACTTTATTACCTAAATTAATGAGTGGAGAAGTGAGAATTAAGTAATATAAGGAGAGTTATATGGCTAAATTTGATTTAAAAATTAAGAATAGAATGGATAAACTATTTATTGAAGGTGGATATGTCTTAGATTTCAGCAATAACTCTTTTCAAAATTTTGTATTAGAGTCTGTAGATGAAGATATTTATGATGAAAAATATGATGGATTTGGTGGGTCTAAAGGAAATAGACTTAAGGGGTTTTGGAAAAATGAAAACATTGATAAAATAATTAAATTAAGTCTAGACCTCCTTGATCATTGGGATAGTATTACAAATGAAAGAGGTGAATTAAGTTTAAAATCTTATGAGATTTGTAAATCTTATTTTGAAAACTTGTCCGACACTGGATATAAATTAGTTAAAACAACTATAGAAGAAAAACTAGATGATAGTATTTTATCTCATAAATTTATTTCAGAACAAATTGAAAAATCTAATAAAAAAATAGCTAAAGCTGATTATTCAGGAGCAATAACAAATTCCAGAACTCTTATAGAACAGGTTTTAAAAGAACTATCTTTGAGGTTTAAATTAGAAATTGATAATAGTGGTGATTTACAAAAACTTTATAAAGTAGTTGCTAATAAGATGAACCTAAAAATAGCTAAAGACAGTCCAGAAAATATAAAACAAATCCTTTCAGGGTTTTTGAATATAATAAATGGAATAGCACCTCTAAGAAATTCCGCAAGTGATGCACATGCAAGAATGTTTGATCCTAAAAAACATCATGCAAAATTAGCTGTTAATTCTTCTTTGACTATCTGCGACTTTCTTTTAGATAGTTATGAATACCAGTCTAAAAAATAAACTCTAATATTTAAAAATTAGGAGGACACATGGAAATAAAAGGACTTGATAAATTACAAAAGAAGTTAAAGACTTTGGAAAAAAATGCTAAAAAAATGGATGGGGACAGCTCTATTCCATTTAATGAATTATTTTCTTATGAATTTATGAATGAAAATACTAACTTTGATTCTATAGATGATTTTTTTAGAAATACTGGAATTGAAGTTAATACTCAAGAAGAATTTCAAGAGCTAGATGAAAGAATTTTAGATGATGCTGTTGTTAGATTTTCTCAATTTAATAGTTGGGATGAAATGGTTCATGAAGCAGGAGCAGTATATATACATAAAAAATTATTTGAAGGAGTAAAATTTTAATGAATATAGAGTTACAATTACAACTAGCTAGGGAGTATTGGGAAGACTCAAAAGGACGACCTGATATACCTATGCGTCCCGATAGAGACTTAACTTCAGAAGAAAAACTTGCAATGGAAGAACTTTTAAGGAAAGGAATTTTAAAAAGAAAAAAATATTCTTATTTTGTTTGTCCAGAAACAAAAAGGTTTATAGAGAATGGTGGGAAATCAAGTTATGAAGTCGAGAAAGAAATAGAAGAAAATAGAAGAATAAAAGAGCTTGAAATAGCCAAAGAATCGAATAAAATTGCAAAGTATTCCATAGGAATTTCAATTATTTCAATTTTAGTTTCAACATCAGTAGCAATATGGGTTACTTTAAAAGGATAGTACAAGGGGGGTGAAATAAAGTAAAATATGGTGGAAAAAATATTTCAAAACAAAGGATATGAAAATAAGGCTTTTTTAAACAGACAAAATATGAACTTGGGGTTTAATTACAGTATGGATGCTGAAAATTATAAAGACTCAGGAGATATATTGATTAATAGTGCATTAAGTGGAAGAATAAAAAATGATAAAATAATAAAACAAGCTATATTCCTTTATAGACACGCTATAGAGTTAACTTTAAAAGCAATAATTTATACCGGAATCTTACTTGAGGCAAACGAACTCTCAGAAAAAGAATTTAAAGATTCTTTTGGAAATACAACAAATCATTTATTGAATGATTTGTATAAAAATGCTAAAAAATATATTGAAAAATATTTAGCTAGAGATATAAGAGATAATCCAAAAGGACTTAAAATTATTGAAGAAGGAATAAATGAATTTGATAAGATAGATGAAAGATCAACTGGAACAAGATATCCAGCAAATATATTTAGGAAAAATAATGAGAAAAAACAAATAGATATATTTAAGGTTGATAGAAATTTATTTGGAAATAATAACGAACATTATGGTGTATGTTTGATTACTTTAGTAGAAAATTTTGATAATTTTTTCAACAAACTTAACGGTTCATTTCTTGTTATTTATAATATTTATGAATCTCAAGACTCGAGATTTGAACTATTACCAGAAAAAGAATGGGAAAAGCTTAGAAAAAAATAATTGAGTTACATTCAAATTTAGGGGGAGAGATGATATTCAAAGTTGAATTAGAGGATGATGAGTTAAATATAAAACCCAAAAAATATATGAATATAAAAACATTTGGTAAAGAAATCGGTCTGAAAGGAGATTATTCTACAAATGAGAAAGATCTTGAAAATCTTATTACTTCTATGATTGGTGAAGAAATATTTCAAGATTATTTAGTAATAGGGAACGAAAGGCCATACCAACCAGAAGCAGATATATACGCTGTTAACGAAGAAGGCGACTTGGTACTTTTCGAATTAAAAGTTCATGGTCATTATGACAGAAGCAAAGTTCTTCAAGTTATGGATTATGCTTCTAAATATTCCAGATGGGATTATGCTAAGATGAATGATTTCTTTCAAATAAGTAATAAAACTAATGAAGACCTCCATGCCAGGTTTCTTGAAAAATTTCCGGATGGAGCGAGTAAAGAAAAATTTAATAGAAAGCAAAAAATGATAATAATTTCTAATTATTCCGATAAGGATATTTCCTCTGCTATAAATTATTGGCAAGATCAAAGAATAGATATAGAGGAATATTTTTATAGATTTTATAAAGTCGGAGACGAATTTTTATTCGAAGTATCGAATGATACGTTTGCTACTCAAAATAGCCAACACTGTTGGATAAATACAAATAAAACGTATTTTCCTAAAGCTTGTAAAGAAATGATAGAAGAGAAAAAAGCGTCTGCCCATGATGATAGAAAAGAAGTAATTACAGACACTATGAAGGGTGGTTATATTTTTTTATATCACAATGGTTTTGGTATTATTGGCGCTGGAAAAGGAACTAATAAAATTGATACTTTTTATAATAAAAACCTAGATGTATTTGAGAAAAAGATAAAACTAAAAGACTTCATTCATGGTTGTGATGAAAATTATGAAGTTAAAACATATATTTCTCCATCTGAATTAAAAGAAACTTTTAAACAGAGTTTTTTCTTTGCAAATACAAAAGTAACTTTAAACGAAACAATAGCAAAAAAATTATATGAACTATGTAAAAAGAAATTTATATAAAAGGGGAGATAAATGGAAAAATATGATTTAGATTTTTTAAAAAAAGAAGAAGCTATTTTTTGTGGGAAACTAGAAGATTTTTATAAAAACAATGAAGACTTTAGTGATGAAATTACTAAGACGAAAAGTAAGGGTGTTTATGTTATTCTTTCATCAAAAAAGAATTTTGTATATCCAAATGGAAATTCACAGGTTATATATATTGGAAAATCCAATAATGCTTATAAGAGATTAGGTTCTCATCGAAGAAATTTAGAACAAATTGATTTCGATAAAATAAAAGAATATTGGGCTGATAATAAATATTTATATATGAAAAAGTTTGGAGCAAAAGTTTATTATATTTCTGCAACTGGAAATTGGAATGCACATAACTTTGAAAGTAAGGTATTAAGTGATTTTTATGATAAGTATCATGCTATTCCTGTGGGAAATGGAGCACTTTCTTACGGAAAAAGATAGGGTTCTAAAAGTCATTCACAAATATAGTAATCTAAATACTGAGATATTTGACAAGATAAATGAAATCACTCCTTTTTAGAAGACTGCACGCTTACGCATAACTAAAGTTATCCCCGTGTAACTCTGGAAACTTCTGCTTTGCATAAGAATTTTATTTGAGAAAAATATATAATTTTCTCATAAAAAATCAGACAAGTAACTAAGAACTTTTAGCTGCTTGTCTGATTTGTTTTTTCTATAGATTTTTAATACTATATTCAAAAGCACCATTTTGACTATAGTAGTTTGTGTTTTTTAAAATACCATGTATATATTCATTCTCAAAAAATGCTTCTTTGGTCACAGAATTACCTTTGTTATTTATATACTCCTTTTCATAATTCACTCTCATTTTACCTGTATATGGTATATGCTTCCCAACTTCGTAGTAAACTCCTTTTCTATATTGTAATCTCAGTTCTGAATTATCTTTTGATTGAATTATGCTGGTTCCATTTGAACTGCTGGTATAAGGCATATTATACATAAATATCCCCATTAAAACTACCCCTATAAATAATAAAATAGTTTTTTTGTAAATGTCAATCAAGAATTGACCCATGTGGCAGTTAATTTTTGACCCACCTAAGGGTAATTAAAAAGTGACCCACCCTGCCTATTTCGCAGAGACCCTGTAAGAGTCACCATTCATGTTTAAAATATGTCCTCTAAATGTTACGCGATCTATTAAAGCTGTTGTTAACATTGTATCAGGGAAGAATTCTTCCCACTCTGAAAATGCTAAATTAGTAGAAATTATAATACTTCCCCTCTCACTTCTTTCTGAAATCACTTGAAATAGGAGTTCTGATTGATGTTTGTTAAAGGAGAGGTAGGAAAGCTCATCTATTATGAGTAGATCTAATCTTGCTAATTGCCTTAAGAATCTCCCTAAATTACTATTTTCTTGCGCTTCAACTAATTTATTTGATAAGTTAGCAGCTGTAGTAAAGTACACCTTATGTCCACAGTTGCAAGCTTTAAGTCCTAGAGCTATAGAAAGATGTGTCTTTCCAGTTCCTGGGTTCCCTATCATTATTATATTTTCTTTTTTTTTGATAAACTCACAGCTGGAGAGTTCGCCTACTACTGAAGGTTTTAAATAGCTAAGACGTTTAACTTCAAACTCTTCTAGCGTTTTTTCAAAGGGAAATTTAGCTCCGCGCTTTAACCTGAAAAGTTTATTGTCTTGTCTAGTTAATACTTCCTTTTCTAATAGTGTAAGCAGAAATTCTTCATATCCTTGTTTTGAATTTATTGCTTGGCGCTGAACCTCATGATAGTCTTTGAAGCTAGATAGTTTTAAAGCTTTGGAAAAAAGTTTAATTTTTTCACTAATTACACTCATTAGATCACCTCTTGGGAAATTAAGTTATCATATTTACCTAAATTATTTCTTTGAACTTCTATTTGGTCGTTGATTTTAGGAAGACCGACTTCTTCTCTTAGATATTCTAAAAAGAGTTTTGAATCTCCTTTAGAGTGATACATTTCAAAAATTGCTTTAGGAATATTTTGTATAACTGGATCAGCATTAAATACAGCTCGCGGTTTTCTTTCTAAAGCTTTAAGATAGTGAATTAATTGATAACTATGCTTATTTTTTTTAAATATCCTCTGGTGAATTGCAACAACTTTACCTTTATGAAGAAATTGTATTTCTGAATGACCAGTTTTTAAAATCACCTCAGTTCCTACTAATTCACAGGGTAATGAATATTTATTAGTTTCAAAAGTTACAGTTGAAAACTTAGTGACTCTTTTATAGTCTCTTTTAGAAATATCTAGTGAATGGCTAGGAAGCTCTAAAAGGTTATTAGCTTCAATCTGGAATTTTTGTTTAACACTTAAGCTTTCACCGCCAACTTTATGATTTTCTAAGTAGTTATCACAAGCCTTTTTTATTTTGATATTTAACTCATTCAAACTTTTAACTCTAGGGATAGGAACCATAGTATTTCTTCTGATAAGTCCTACTAAATTTTCAACCAAACCTTTTTCATTTCCACTTCTAACATTGCAAAATTTAGGTTTAAAAGCATAATGAGCAACGAGAGTTTCATACCCTTTAGTTATTTTAGTTACATGTTTTCCATAGCCTTCTGATACAGCAACTCTGGCATTATCAAAGAGAACTTCTCTAGGAACACCACCAAAATATTCAAAAGCAGAGATGATCCCATCTAAAAAGCATTCTTCTCTTTCTGCGAAGTAGGCCTTAGTAAAGATATGAGCGCTATATGCTAACCGAGCACAAAAATATTTTATTTCCTGCTTTTCATCATTGAGAAAGATATGCGCTGAACCAAAATCAATTTGCATAGCTTCCGCAGGATTAAAGGTAAGTGGTAGAAAAACCTCTTTTGTTTTACCTTTTAATTCTCTAAATGCAACCTTAACAGAAGAATATGAACCAAGAAACCCAGCCTCTTCTTTGAGTCTAACCCAAACCCTATTAGCAGTGTGCCTCTGTTTTGAATGAGTATGCTCGTTATCTTCAAGAATACAAGCTTGAATAAAGTCTAAGACTTCTCTAGTCATAACTTGTTTTCTTCTAGAAGAAAACTTTTTTTCTCCAGGAATTGTATCTCCATTAATATACTTTCTAACAGTGTTTCTAGAAATATGAAGATCTCTAGAAATTTTTCTAATAGAAACCCCTTCAACTAGATGAAGTCGTCTAATTTTTTTATATGTATCCATATGAATTGCCACCTCAAACCTCCTGTACATCTCTTTAAAAAGATTGTACAGAGTAATATTAGGGTGGGTCAATAATTAGCTGCCTTTTTTATCTCAAAAGGGTCAATTTTATATTACCCTTTACATTTTTTTCATCTAACCCCTCCCTTAGTAACGTTTTCTGTAAAATGATTATATGATTTGTTTGTGAAAACAAAGTGAAGAAAAAAAATTTTAAAATGAAAATCGTTGAAATGTTTGGAGTAAGCAGCCCATATTTAACAATGATTAAAACATTTTAAAAAAAAATACTTTTATTTTTTTGTGTTCCCCTATATAATGAAACTTGACCAAAGAATTTTATTTTTTTTTAGGAGGAGCCTATGAATAGAAAACAGAGAGCCGATTTGAGAAAAGTTGAAGCAATTTTGACCCAATTATCTACTGATAATTTTGATGGGGAATTAGTTTTAGGGGTAGAAAATGGAAGAATATTATTCTGTGAAAAAGTTTCTAAAAAAACTTATATTGACAATCGACCTAATAATGTTATACATTCTAAATAACAGAAACATTACAAATGAATATTTACTAATCATGGTATATCGATGTGACAATTCCATCGTGTTTGATTAGAGGCTGAGTATATTTTTAAGGGGTGTGACCTTACCATCCTTATAGAATTCAGAACAATTGGGAGAAGATCTTCAGGAATTATTTTATAAATAATTTGTCTGCGTGAAACTCCAGCCATATGTCATCGGATAAATACCGAGGCAGTGCATAGACTAGCATAAGTCTATACACTGCCTCTTTTTTTTGTTTTTTTAATAAGGGAAATAGTTAATTTAACGGGAAACTATTCAACGTTGAGAAGGTGGGAACTCAATCACCCATTAGGGGGTACTTATGAATTGGAAAGAGCAAAGAGAACTAAGACAGACTCAAATGAAAGCCCTGGAAGATGAGAGAAAGGATCTTGCCAAGATAGGCTGGTCAGCTATGAACAAAACAGAG
The DNA here is from genome assembly GCA_024628785.1 of Fusobacteria bacterium ZRK30. Classification (NCBI taxonomy): domain Bacteria; kingdom Fusobacteriati; phylum Fusobacteriota; species Fusobacteria bacterium ZRK30. The sequence goes on along the minus strand of CP102404.1, from coordinate 674,550 downwards.
AGAGAGCAGCTAAGAAAGCTTATAAACTTCAATTGGGATAAGATGCCAGGCTATGCCAAAGCTAAAATATCAAAAGAAGACTATATCCGGTATGAAACTCAGGAACACTGCATAAAATTTGCTGAGAAAATAAAAAAGACCCAATAAAATGAGTCTTTAAAAAAAGTCGAAAAGCCCGTTGAGGTGGGGTTTCTCTAAGTGGATTCTATTCTAGCCTGACTAGAGTTAGGGCCGCATAATTAAGATAAAGAGAGTCACAATAACGTATGCTTCGAATCCACTTACCAGTATTTTAATATTAAGTACATAAAAAAACAATATAACCTAAATAAGTTAAATAATCTAAATAAACTAAATTTTATTTTGTGTAAAAAAAGCAAAAAGATTAGAGAGAGAAAATAAAAGTATTTTAAATGGAAGAAGACCCCTTCAAAAGAAGGGATCTCATATGAAAAAATCGAAAGATCGCTGAAAAATCTTTCTAGATGGATTCTCGAAATGGTTCTTAGACTTTAACAACAATTTAAAAGGTTTAAAAATAATAATTTGTCAAATCCATCTTAGAGTTATTATATATAATTTTTTTTTACCAAACAAGTTTAACTAAATAAACAAAATAAATTAAATAAACTAAAAAGTAAATTCTTTTATTTTAGATCCAATTAAAAAGAACCGCTTAAAAAAGCGGCTCTTTTTAGGGAATTTAAATAAAATTAACTTTTGGGGTATTAATTTTATTCTGGTGGGATTGTATATAAAATCGTTGTATTTTTTTAGGGCTTAAAATCTTTGATTGTAGTAATTTCTCAAAATCTCTTTCCCACCATGGATAGAGTATATAACAGGATATCTTTGAAAACAAGTTTACCAAAATAAATAAAATTAACTAAATAAACTAAATAAAATTTGAATAAAGATACTCTGTATATTTTTAAAGATATTGCAATAAAGTGGACCTCCTAAAACAAATCACTGTTGCAATATCTCTATGAATATATAAAAAGAAAGCCCCTAAAAGTTAATTTAAGAGCCTTCTTACAAAATGGTTATAATAAATCTCCTGGGTGGGAGTAGTATTGAAATCAATACTAAAACATTCATTACACTTGTATTTTATAAATATATCAATAAATAGTCAACTTAAACATTAATAAATTTTAATAAAACTTTTTAATTAAATTTAAAAGAAGGAAGATCTAGGAATATAAAAAGGAGCTCCAAAAGAACTCCAAGAACATGAAATACCTGGGGAGAGTTAATGTCTAAAAAAACTCTTCTCATTTCACCACAAAGTCATTGTACAAAAAATCGATACAATTGTCAATTATTTTTGAAGGAGGGGATATGATTAATCTAAACAGAGACAAATTAGAGAGAATTGGAATAGATAAACTGGTCCTCTCCGGAATAAAAGTAGAAACAGATCAGAAATCATTATTCACTGAAGGTCAGGGATGGATAGAGGAAAAGTTTGAGATCAAAGAGGAGCTCTTCAGTATAGAGAAAACTATCAAGCTCTATGAAAGCGGAGAAGTAAGGGAAGTCACATATCTTAGGTTTAATCCTAATAGGATCTTACATGGACACAATATATACAATGCCAGAAATTTTGAATTGAAAGAATCGATCAATAGATTAATGAGTTTATTAAACAGTAAAAATATATCTATAGATCTATCACAAGCAAAGATAAGTGAGATAGAGATAAATATAAACCTAGATATAATCTTTGAAGAATATAAAGAGGTATTTACCCTTTTATTCCTTAAGCTGCCTAAACTGAGAAAGATAGGTAATATCAATTTAAATGAGTCATATAAAAAACTATTTTCAGATTCCACACTAGATGGCGGTTGGAAAAATCACAAGGTAAGAGTCTATGACAAGAAAAGGGAAGTAGATGATGATAATCTTTTAGATTTTGAACTAACCAGACTGGAATGGTGGTTATCCAGTGCAACATATAAATACTATGCCACTGAAAGATTTAATATCGATAATACGCTAGAAGCACTATTAGAAGATCAAAATATCCTGAATAGAATATTTATAGAATTATGCCGGGAGAAACTATTTAAAGAAGCATATAGATATTTAGAAAAAGAATTAGTACCAAACTTAGAGTTAAGCTACCTGGAACTAAAAAAACAAAATAAATTAGCCAGATCCAAAGGCAGATATTCCAAAAGAAGTGTATACAAATACCTGGAAGATAACTCCTGGATATTTGATCGCTCCAATCTAGAAAATATTATTAATATACACAATAAAAAGAATCGTGGAAGGGAAATAAAGAGGATAAGAGACAAATACTCTCACTTAAATAACAAGGATAAATTAAGTTATTTAGTGGGAAAAATTTTTCCTCACTAATCCCAGATAGTGAGGAAAAAATAAAAGTGCTAATTTCTTCTCTAGCCTTTATAAAACAATTGATTGAAAAGAAATGACAAAAATTAATTGTGACACAGTTTCCCTATATAATGAGGCAGAAAATTTAAAGTGATTTATGACATTATTATGACATAAAAATAAAGTTTGGAGGTGAGAGTCATGATGCTAAAAATGAATCAAAAAGATTTTACTGAGATGATAGAAAGTGCAGAGAAGTTTAAGATCTCATTTTTTCAAACAGATAGATCATCAGAAACCATAAATATCTTTGCAAACAGTTATTTATATTTTTTTAATAATCCCAGCTTTGATGTGGTCAGTAATAAAGATCCGACTAAGCTCAGGGAAGCTATCATAAAGAAGATCAATACAGAAGCAACAATGGGCAAGCTACTTATAGATCTCATAGAGAAGACCCATGGAGTAGACCTAAGTGATCTAAGGTTGATTCCCGATGAGTAGATACAAAAAAATCAGTACTGATAAAAAAAATGAGATGAAAAAAGCATATGAATCCGGAATGGATCTACTGGATATATCCATTGAGTATGTTGTCAACTATGGAACCCTCAGAAACATTTCCAGTAAAGAAAGCTGGAGTAAAGGGAAGACCAGAGCAATATTACAGCAGGCATTTATTGAAGATGATATCGAGAAAAGAGTTGAGTTAAGAGATAAAGTCATTACTGATTACAGGACTCTCCATCAGTCTAACCTATCCTATCTCATGGAGTTAAACAATAGTGGAACGAAGCCAAAGGTAAAAGCTCATGAAGAAGCCTTAAAGAATAGGATAGCAGCCACTACAGAACTGTATAAGCTGGGTAAGGAGCTGTTCAGCCTTCAGACATCTACAGAACAGATAGACTATAAGTTAAAGCAGATTAAGTATGAGGAATCAAAGAAAGTTATTAAAAAAGAAAAAGGTGTGATGTTTATGGATGAAGAAGAGGATGGATAAGAGAACTCTCAGGAATAATAAAAGGAGCTATAAAATAGCCCCCAATTATTATTTTTAAATTATATGTTGCAGCAATTAGAAATAGAAGCATTTATAAACCCTTTAGATTTAGCGTGTATTAATGCAACCTCTCTGTTTCTATAGATTCCTAAATAGGCATTATTTCCAGCTGGGATATGATTACATCCAAATTGATGAATTTCATTGGTTTTAATATCGATATAAAAATCAACATAAATTATCATTGCTGTCACCTCCTTTATCTCCATACAGTATAACATAATAATTCAAGGATACAAACGGGTGATTACGTTTCCTGTTTGAAAAAATTAAATGTTTATAAAGCTAAAAGAATATGAATGATGTTAGCAGTGATTATAGCCGGAAAGAAAATAGATCGATAAATGAAAAAGAGTAAATAATAAAAATTATTTACCCTTTCTCCTCAACTGAACAACAAGATGAACAACAGTACCAACAACCATCAGCATTACAATATCCTTCATCTTTGGCATCTCTCAATGCTTCTTCATCATCCATATAGATCCCCAGCATAACCATATCAGCTAATGATATATGCGGACACACAGATTTATGAATAGTATGAGTTGCATTGTCAATAAAATAAGTCACAATAACTCCCTCCCAGTGATTAAAAAAAACTTTAACCATTTTAATCTTAACATATAAAAAAGCAAAGTCAACTTAAAAAAAAAAGGTACTGTGAGAGCTCTAGGAAAAAGCTTTGCGGGGAAATTTTGCGGAACTTTGGCCGTAACAAAATTTTTATTCGGGACTTCCAAAAATTTTAGGAGGATATATGGGTCAAACAATTTTAATAAAAGAAAAACAACTGGCTAAACAGTTTTTAATCACTGAAAGGCAGGTAAGAAATTTATTTAAAGATTTCAAATATGCTCCCGGGGAATATCTCTACGGGAAGTGTGTTAAGGAATATATAAAACAGATCAAAAGTAAAAACGGAGACCATAACCTTGAAGATCAGAAATTAAAAAAAGCAAAAAGAGAAACACAAGAGTTTAATTTAAAGATTTTAAAAGATGAATATTACCCTGATCATGTGGTCAGAGGGATCTTGTCTGATATGCTCATAAAGTTTAAATCACAGTTACTCAGTACCAGCAGAAAAATAACCATTGAGATAGAGCAAAATGAAAAACCGGATATAAAAACAATTGTAGAAAAACATGTATTAAAAGCTTTGGAGGAGTTGGAAAAGTATGATCCTCCAAGTAATAAAGGTGATAAACGATGAGTAGAAGAAAAAAAGTAAGAAATTTATTCAAAGAATGCCTGGAGTTATTAAAACCTCCAATTAATTTAAGTATCAGTGAATGGGCAGATGCAAACAGGATCTTATCTTCAGAGGGCTCCAAAGAGATCGGAGCCTGGGAGACAAAGAGAACTCCATACATGATAGAGATCTATGAAAGACTAGAATCTGGAGAGGTTAGAGAAGTAATTCTTATGATGGCTTCACAGCTGGCCAAATCAGAGTTTATAAATAATATCTTTGGTAAATATGCTCACCTGGATCCCTGTCCCATGCTCTTAGTGCAGCCGACAGATACCATGGCAATAGCCTATTCCAAGGAGCGGATAGCTCCAATGATAAGAGATACCTATGTACTAAAAGCCAGGATAAAGGATGCAAACTCCAAGAACTCAGGGAATACAGTTACCCATAAGATGTTCCCGGGAGGGTATCTTGCCTTTATAGGATCTAACTCACCAAGTAAGTTAGCAGCCAGACCCATCAGAATAATTTTCTTTGATGAGGTAGACAGGTATCCCGAGTCTTCAGGAAGGGAAGGAGATGTTATATCCCTTGGGAGAAAGAGATTAACTACCTATGGGGATGAAAGTAAATGTATTATTACCGGGACACCTACTGTAAAAAATAGAAGTGCTATAGAAAAAGAGTTTGCCAACGGCTCACAAGCAGTATGGAAGCTCCCTTGTCCCCATTGTGGTGAATACCAGGTATTAGATTTTAAAAACCTAAAGTGGATAGATAACGACCACGAAACAGTGGAGATGGTTTGTAATGAATGTGGAGCCTTATCCCATGAGAAAGAATGGAAAAAAGGAAACCAGTCTAAAGGGAAATGGGTACATAAATTCCCTGAAAGAAAAAAGAAGTTAAGTTATCACCTGAGTGCTTTAGCTAGTCCATGGAGAACCTGGGAATCAATAGTTGAGGAATGGATAGAATCCCAGGGGGATATGGAGAAGATAAAGACATTTAAAAATACTGTATTAGCCGAAACTTGGGAAGAAGAAAACATCAAGACAATCGACTATATGGCTCTATTCAAAAGAAGAGAAACCTATGAGGCTGAAGTACCTGAAGGTGTCCTGCTCCTAACTGCAGGAGTAGATGTCCAGCATAACAGAATTGAACTAGAAGTCAAAGGCTGGGGATTAGGCCGGGAAAGCTGGGGGATTACATACCAGGTATTTTATGGAAATCCATCCAAAGAGGAGGTCTGGAACGAACTCTATGAGTTTTTAAAATCTGATTTTTATTTCAAAGATGGAACTCCATTAAAGATCTTTGCAACTTGTATAGATACTGGTTACAACACACAAAACGTATATAACTTTGTCTCTGATAAAGAAGATGAAAGGATCTTTGGAATTAAGGGGCAGGGTGGAATAGTTCCAATAAATAACGGATTTAGGAAAACTAAAAATAATGAAATAAACCTCTATTCAGTAGGAGTCAATGCATTAAAAGATTCAACTATGAGTAAATTGAGGATTAAAAAACCTGGACCAGGGTTCTGTCATTTTCCTAAAAGGCCAACTAGTAACTATACTGAAGAATATTTTTTAAGTTTAACTGCTGAGGTTCGAGATCCTAAGAGTAACAAGTGGATAAAAATTAGAGAAAGGAATGAAGCACTAGATTTACATAATTATTCTGAAGCAGCACTTGAAATATATGATTACGACATGAAAATTTTAGCAGCCTTATCCAAAGAAGAATTGAGTCTATTATCTAAAGTTGGATATCTAGAAAGGGAGGAAGAATGAGTATTACAGGAATAACCCTGAAAATGTGCCAGGAGAAATTAAAGATGTATTTAAAAGCTGAAGAAAAAGTCTTATTAGGTCAGGCATATAACATCGATGGAAAAGAAGTTACCAGGGCAGACCTGGGAATGATTCAGAGGGGAATTAAACTCTATGAAGAAAGGTGCAGAGAATACGGGGATCCCGATAATGTGGGAATGACAATCGAGAATTTAATACCAGGAAGACATTAGGAGGGCTAAATGGAACTATCATTAAAAAAATATTTCCCTGGATTAGCAGCCAGGAGGATAAGAGCAGAGACAAAGCTTTATCATGCTGAAAAAACCTATGAAAAAGTAGTTCAATTTCATAATCATGGAGCAGGAACTCAAAATGCTATGGATTATGATGACGAGATTAATAGTGCTGATGTGGATATAGGAGAATCAAAAGATATCTTAGTGGCCAGATCCAGAGATGAATTTATGGGAAATGCCATAGCTAACGGAGCTGTCAAAAGGATCAGATCCAATGTTATAGGAACTGGGATAAAACTAAAAGCATCTATAGACAACAATATCCTAAACCTGGAACAAGAGAAAAAAGAGGAGATAGAAAAAAATATAGAGAACCTATGGAGAATGTGGGCAGGATCTACTGAATGTGATTGGGGAAGGCAGTCTAAATTAAGTCATATTCAATCACTGGCTATCCTAACATCTCTAATCGATGGGGAGTGTTTTGCAGCTCTCTCATTTAAACTTCATCCGGGAGAGCTATTTGGATTAAAAATAAGACTGTTAGATCCGGCCAGTTGTATTAATCCTTCAGATACTGGAGATAAAGATATTAAAAACGGTGTAGAAAAGGATAAAAATGGAATAATAACTGCTTATCACTTTAAAAAGAACAAAGAAGGATCTGAAACTACTAAGATCCAGGTTCATGGAAGTAAAACAGGCAGAAAAAATTTATTGGTTCTCATGGATAAAGAAAGGATAGGACAGAGAAGGGGAGTCCCATTGATAGCACCGGTTCTTGAGATCCTCCATCAAATGAGAAAATTTACCCATGCAGAACTTATGGCAGCTACCATAAACTCATATTTTACAGCCTTTTTAGAAAACGAAACACAGAAAACTAAATCTCAAAGTCCATTTAAACCTAAAAACGGAAAAGATTTTAAACTTAAAAGCGGAACTTTCAATCATTTGGCTCCTGGTCAAAAAATAGTATTTCCAGATTCTAACAGACCTAATTCAGGGTTCACTAAATTTATGGATACTATGTGTGTTCATTTAGGGGCTGCTTTAGAACTATCCCCTGAACAATTACTTCTTAAATTCTCCAACAACTATTCAGCTTCAAAAGGGGCCTTATTAGAGTCCTGGAAGATGTTGAAAACCAGGAGACAATGGTTTACAGATGATTTTATGCAGCCTATCTATGAGGAATTTTTAGATTATTGTGTAGCTATGGACTATATCGATCTACCTGGATATGAAGATCCCTTTAAAAGAAAAGCATACCAGAAGACCCAATGGTTCGGGCAGGCTCCTGGATCACTAGATCCTCTAAGAGAAGCTAAAGCTGCAGAGCTTAGAATTAAATATAACCTAACGACAGGTGCCAGAGAAAGTATGGAGATCAACGGCAGTGATATTGATGACAATATCGAGCAGCGGGGCCGAGAGGTAAAGAAGATGAAAAAATATGGATTGATAAATAAGGGAAATTCAAAAAAAGAAAAAACTAAAGAAGGTGAGGAAGATGAGCTTACTTAATGCAGTAATGATAAGCAAAAAGAAAGCAGAAATAAGGATCTATGGTGTCATAGGTGAGGGCTGGTTTGCCGATGCTACTCCAAAGAACGTCAATGAAGAATTAGATGCATTAGGAGAGATCAGTGAGATAGATGTCAGGATTAATTCCCGAGGTGGAGGAGTCTTTGCAGGATGTGCTATATATAACAGTTTAAAGAGACACCCGGCTAAAGTAAATATATTTATCGATGGGATCTGTGCCTCTATTGCCACTGTAGTAGCCATGGCAGGTGACACCATACATATGAGTAAGGTATCTATGATGATGATCCACAACCCGTATTATGGGATGACAAGGGGGGAAGCCAGTGAGTTAAGAAAACAAGCTGATGATTTAGACCAGTTTAGAGAAGTCTCCATAGAAGCTTATCTAAGCAAAGTTAACATAACTCGTGATGATCTTATAGAGAAGATGGATGCAACTACCTGGATGACTGCTAAGACAGCTTTAGCCCATGGTTTTGTAACTAACATAGAGAGTGAAAGCAAAGCTCAAATGAGTTTACAAAATAATATGCTTATGTGTGGTACTGAAGAAATTTTAAATGTATCGGAATTTAAAAATTTAGATGAATTTTTAGAAAAAGAAAATATCAAAAATAGTATGCAAAAACAAGTTGAACCAAAAAATAAAAATTTAAAAAATACCGAAGGAGTTGAAAAGATGGATTTAAATCAATTAAAAAATGAATACCCGGATCTATGCGAACAGTTAGTTCAGGCAGGGGTTAACCAGGAAAGAGAAAGAATTCAAACCTTAGAAACATTAGAGCAAAGAGCAGGAAGATCATTGGAGTGTATCCAAAAAGCTAAATTTGAAGCTCCAATAAAAGCCGCTAACCAGCAGTTAATGGTCGATATCCTTCAAGAGATGGCAACTCAATCTAAAAAAGGTGAAATTCAACCTAAAGTTGAGAATAAAATGGATATTTTACTAAATAAAATCGATGATGCAAAAGCCGGAGGAGTCCAGGAACACATTTTAGATGGAATGACTTCGGAAGAAATTAAAGAAAAACAGGAAAAGGATGAAATTGATGAAATCGTAGCGTTAGCAAATGGAGAGGAATAAGGAGAGTGATTTTTAAATGGTTAAAGAAGTAATAAAACCTGAGAACCTGAAAGCTGGAGGAGTGGTTCCCTATCTGGTTGAACCTATGGGATTTGTAGCAGGAACCTATACCAGAGGGATGCTCTTAGAGTTAGATCCTGCCACTTTAAAACTGTCCAAGTGTACAGATGAAACTAAGTTCTTTGGAGTATTAAGTGAGGATGTAATAGTAACAACAACTGAAACAGCAATGGTTTACGTTAGTGGAATGTTCTATAAAAATGGAGTTATCAAAGAAGATGCTATAGATATAGAAAAAATAAGAATAAATGGTATTCCTAAAAATATCTATATGAGATAAAAATCTAAATAACAAAAGGAGTGATTAATAATGCCAGGACCATATGAGGCAAGAAAGATAACTGATGCAATAAAAAGAGTAAAAAGACCAGTCAATTTCCTTTGGAATATCATGATTGGTAAAGAGATAGAGGAAGTAGTCCAGGAAATTGAGATACATTCTAAAGATAATGGAAGGGTAAGAGCAGCATTTGTAGGGCCTATGTCTAATGGAATCCTTATTGAGAGAGAGGGGTTCGAGGTTGCAAGATATAAACCTCCATTTATATCTTTAAAAATACCTGCAACTGCTGAATCAGCATATCAACAGCAATTTGGTGAAGGGATCTATATGACAGGAAAAAAGGATCTGAATAAGATCTTAAAAAAACAGGTAGCAGAAGATTTAAAGACATTAAAAACAATAGCTCACAGGACTAAGATCTGGGCATTATCTCAATTAGTAATGAGTGGTGTTTTCCCTATGGGAAATGGAAAAGAAGGGATTAGATATGGAGATTTCACTTTAAAAGTTTTAACAGGATCAGATAAATTTGATGCAGAAGGTTCAGATATCATTGGGTGGTTAAGTGAGCAAAAATTAGAAGTCCAAAAGAATACTGGGAATGTTGTGGATACAGTGGTAGTTACTCCAGATGTAGCTAGATCAATTATCAACAACAAAACTCTTATGGAGAAAATAAAGATCTTAAATGACACTCTTATCAATCTTAAACCAAAGGAAAAAGAACCTGGAGTTTCATACATTGGTTATATCCCAGAGATAGACACCAAGATTTATTCATATATGGATTGGGTAAAGGAGTATGGAAAACCAACTGAGGAACCTATCCTGCCTGATGGAACACTCTTATACTTCAAAGCTAAAAGTTTTAGAGTAAATTACGGAAGTTTCCCATTCAGAGAAAAGATTACAGATAGAGCAAAAATATTTGTTGGAAAAGAAGCGGTAAAAACTGTTCCATCATCTGAAGGTAATACAGACCTATTAGAAATCAGATCTTCACCATTAATCATACCGGAAGATGCTCAAGGCTGGATTGCAGCTAAAGTAATATAGGGGGTAACCATGAAAAAATGTAAAGTTAAATTAACTGCTATTGAATATAAGGGAAAAATATATAAACCAGGGAAAATAATAGAGTTAGATGATAAAGATGCAGCAGATCTTATTAAGTCTGATTTTGTAACTGAAATAAAATCTCGTTTCCAGGAAGATAAAACTCCTGAAGAGTCACCCCGGGAAAAAAGAATAAAGGAATTGGATGACTTAACCATCCCTGAATTAAAAGAGATGGCAGTTGAGATGGAACTTCAGCTAGAGGTAACTAGAAAAGCTGAGATCATAGAAGCAATTATGGAAGCTGAAGATGAACTTTAAAGACCTGATGGATGAGGATCTAGATCTTCTATTTGACCCGGATGAAATAGGAGAAAAGGTTACCTTTGAAGGAAATGAGATTATAGCTGTAAAATCATCTGAAGAATTCAATAAAAAGTATGAAGGAAAGAATAATGATAGATACAGTGAAGCAGGTATCTATCATGGAGGGATTACTCTTTCAATGAAAAAGGAAGATTTCCCAAATGATGTTTATATAAACAGTACGGTAAATCTTGACGATGAATCATATGAAGTCATAGACATTGAAGACAAAGGAAATACCTTTAGGATATCTCTTATTACTAATTATAAATAATCAATTTCGTAACTCCTGAAATTAGTTTTATTTTTTAATTTCGAAAGTTACGAAATACAAGAGGTGAAACCTATGATTGAATTCGAGAGCGAAGCATTAGAGAAAATTATAGAAGAATTAGAAGGTATCACAGATGGTGTTGAAGAAGTGGTTTCTAAAGCATCAAATCAAACTGCTAAAAGAGCGAAAAGGTACATAGTAGATAGGATTATAGAAGATTTCTATATCAATAAAGACAAAGTTAACCCAGGAATCTCCATGAAGAAGGCTACTTTGCAAAAGACAACAGCTGAGTTAACAAATAATAGAAAGAAAGATCATTACGGCTTACAAAACTTTAGGGTAGATGTCCCGGATGATGGACCAATTAAAATAGGATTGAGAAGAAGCGGGGGACTGATAGATCTAAAAAGAGCATTTCTTCAGTCTCCTAGGAATCAGCCGGGAAATATAATGGTATTCAGGCGTTTGTTTAAAGAATCAAAATTTAGAAAGGCTATTGAAAGACAGTATGGATACAGTGTTGGCGGAATGATAGAACATAACCCGGATCTTATAGAAAGATTTATCAATGAAGACTTAGAGAATGAATTTGAAATTAAATTAAATGATTTCTTTGAAGAATAAAAAATTAGGAGGACAAAAATGATAGTTGATGGAAAAAAGTTTAGCGCAGTAGTAGTGATAGTAATTATGGCCATATTAATGACGTTTAAATCATGTCACAGAATATCTGCAGGTTATGTAGGGATTGTTTATAGCCCTAATGGAGGAGTCCAGGAAAAGGTATTAACACAAGGATACAACTTTATCAATCCATTTAAAAATGTAACTGAATATACCATAGGAACAGAACAGGCATATTTATCTGCCGATGAAAGGGAAGGATCTGAAGATAATGATTCATTTATGGTCCCTACCTCAGATGGAAAGATGGTTAATGTAGATTTAGAGTATTCATATAGATATGATGAAAATAAGGTGGCTAAGATCTTTACAAGGTTTAAAGGTAAAAGCGGTGACGTTATTCAAAATACATATACCAGAGTAAAGATAAAAGCATATGTTTCTGAAGTAACTTCTAAATTTAGTGTCCTTGATATTTATGGCTCTAAACGGGCAGAGTTAAATTTAGAGACTTATCAACATATTAAAGATAAGTTTGCTAAAGACGGAATAATCATTGAATCTGTAAATTTTTCAAGAATAGGATTAGATCCTGATACAGCAACAGTTATACAGCAAAGAGTAAATACCCAACAAGAATTAGAGAGACAAAAAATAGAGAAACAAAAAGCTCAAATTGAAGCTGAAAGAAATGCTATCCAGGAAGAAGGAAAAGCTAAAGTTAAATTAATTCAAGCAACAGCTGAAGCAGAAAAAATTTTAACTGTAGCTAAAGCCCAGGCTAAAGCTAACGATCTTAAGAAAAAATCTTTATCTAGTGAATTAATTAAATATGAACAAACATTAAGGTGGGATGGTCAGCTGCCTAAAGTGACTTCTGGAGGTACTCCATTAATAGATATTAGAAACTAAGGAGGCATTTATGTCAGCTAAAAATATAAGAAAGGAAAACTTAAATAGAAAAACTTCTCCACATAGAATAGCAGAAGTTTCAAATATTATTAAAGATGTTTCGAATGTAGTTAAAGAATTTTCGCCAAAGCATATTAATAAAAAGGAGTAGCCTATGTCCATAAGAAATTTAGAGCAAGAAATTAAAAAGAGACTTGAAAATGCGATAAAAGGTATTCAGTTAATAGATGATGAAGGAAATCCAGTTATCCCTTTAGTCGTTACCGGTATATTGCCAATGGATACAGTAAGAGGGAAACCATATATATTAATCCAGACAACTAATATTCAGGATGATGAGATGAGCGGTAATGTTGATGTTAGTATCCTATATGCAACTATTGGAGCAAGTAGAGAAGGAAGAAATGATCCAGAGATAGAAAAAGAAGCACTATCAACGGGACACTGGGATACTCTCTCAGTAATAGATAAGATCAGGGAAGATTTTTTCAAAGATACAAACTTTGAATTCGGGATCCTTAAAAGATCTATGAAACATGAAGTATTTGGAGCAGTGAAAACACCATACTATCTTGGTGAAACTAAATGCTCATTTGTAATAGCAGTAACTCAGCCACAAGATGACTATCTGTAGGAGGGAATGATGGTAGCAAAAAAAGAACCTAAAAAGAAAAAAATAACAAAAATAGAAGAGAAAAAAATAAAAGAATCAATTGAAGTAAAGAAGAAAAAGAGCACATTTTACATAGGACCGGGAGTTCAAAGAGGGATTTTAGATAAAGGAACTGTATTCATAGGAGATCTTCCTGAAGAAGTAGAAAAATTAAAAGTAAAATATCCATCTATAGTTCCTATGTTTGTTACAGAAAATGAATATGTAACAGCTTTTAATGAAATAAATCAACCAGGAACTGTAATAAATATCCTTTTTAATAAGGCAGTAGAGGAGGTAATGAACTAATGGGAACTATAAATCATGGAGTAAAAACAAGTGAAACCTCTACCTCTATGGCTAGTGTAATAGAAAGTGGTAATTGTGCAGTAATTATAGGAACTGCACCAGTAAATTTAGCAAAGTCACCTAAGATAAATACCCCGGTTCTCTGCTATTCAGAAAAAGAAGCAATAGAAGCTTTTGGATATTCAGATGATTGGGCCAGTTATACACTTTGTGAAGCTATAGATGTATTTTTCAGGCTATTCAAAGTAGGACCAGTAGTTTTCATTAATGTCTTGGATCCTGCTACCCATAAGGAAGCAGTGGCAGATACAGCTATTACATTTACTAAGAAAAAAGGAACCATCACAGATAAAGGGATCCTATTACCTAGTTTAGCTTTAAAGCAATCTGATGATACTGTGGTTCCTAAAGATAAATATACAGCAGTGTTTAATGAAGATGGTTCAGTAAGTATCATCATTATAGATGAAACATTAGCTGGAACTCTTACAACAGGAAAAGTAAGCTATGACAAATTAAAACCAAGTTTAGTAACTGAAACAGATATTATCGGTGGGATTGATACAGCTACTCTTAAAACGGAAGGAATAGCTTTAATAAATCAGGTATTTCCTAAATATAATAAAGTTCCTAATATCGGATTAGCCCCTGGATGGACAGATAAAAGTAAGGTAATGACCTCGCTGGTATCAGCTATGAAAAGTATCAATGAGGTCTTTACCGGCATAGCATTAGCCGATATAGACTCAACAACTATAGATAAGTATAACAAGGTTCCTGCATGGAAAAACGATAACAGCTATATCCATGAAAACTTGTATAACTTTTGGCCAATGGGATTAATAGATAAAACTCTTTATCATATTTCTACTTTAGTAGCTGCTTCTATATATGCAGTAGATGCTAAGAATGGAGATATCCCATATGAATCACCTTCCAATAAGCCTCTTAATCTAACAGGGATCTGTCTGAAGAATAAAACTGAAGTAGATCTTCTATTAACCCAGGCGGATTACTTAAATGATAATGGTGTTGCAACTGTTATTAACTTTACAAATGGATGGAGACTATGGGGGAATAGAACCGGATGTTACCCGGCTAATAGAGATATTAAAGATAATACAATTTCTTGTAAAAGGATGTTTATCTGGGATAACAACAACTTTACTTTGACTTACTGGTTAGATGTAGATAAACCGGCAAATAATAAACTCATGGATAAGATAGTAGACAGCTATAACGATTACTACAATGGATTGGTAACTACAGGAGCTATTTTAGGTGGAAGGATTGAGTTTAACAAGCAGGATAATCCTACTACTAAACTAATGGATGGGAAGTATAAATTTAAAAGATATATGACTCCAGTAGGAGTAGCTGAGAAGATAGAATCAGATCTAGAGTATGACACAGAATACCTAAAGAACCTATTTGGAGGTGGTAACTAATGAATGGATTTCCAGTATCCCTACAAGGATTTAGTTTGTATTTAGATGCATTAAAAGAAATAGGAACAGTAGATGTCGAATTACCTAATATCCAGTTTATGACTGACACAGTTACAGGATCAGGAATAGCAGGAGAGTTAGAAGTTCCTATTGCCGGGTTAACTAAATCTATGGGGATGAAAATAAAGAAAAGAGCAGTTAACAAACAATTTACAACACTTCTTGCACCTATCACACATCAGTTGGCATTTAGAGGTAATTTGCAAATGGCTGATCCGGGAAGCCCAATAGGAAAGTTAAGAAATAGAAAGATAAGAGTTATGGCCAAAGTAATGCCTAAGAATAAAAACTTAGGTAAAGCAGAAACCGCCAAGGCTATGGATACAGAAGTAGAATTTGAAGTAATTAGTTTAAGAGTATTTATCGATGAGATAGAAAATCTACATATAGATAAATTAAATAATAAATTTGTAGTAGATGGGATCAATTACCTAGACGATGATGACTTCCTATAAAGGCAAAAGAGTTCTTGTATAGTCAACAAGAACTCTTTCAAGAAATAAATAACGGTACTAATATTTACTGGGCGTTGATATTAATACATTAGTATAATTACCTCTAAAAATACCAAAAGTCAAGTAAATAAATTAAATTTTTATAAAATAATAGTTTTCAAAAAAAAACAAAGAGTTCCCGTAAAGTCGACGAGAACTCTTTGAAGAAGTAAAGTAAATATTAATACTAACTGGGCAGCAATATTAATATACCAACTTTATTAGCTTAAAAAATGCTAAAAGTCAACTTAAAATATAAAAAAGGAGGAATAAATGAAAGAAAATAAAGAGAACAAAACTGAAGAAATAAAAAAGAAAAAAGACTATGTAACTGTAGTTGGAGGAGTTACTACTATTAATTTAAAACATCCTGTTAAATTTAATGAGGTTGAGATCAAAGAAATTAAGATGGATTTCAATTCTTTGACTGGAGCAAAATTATGTGAAGCTGAAGTAGTCTCCCAAGGTAAATATTATAGTCCTAGTTCAGAGATTAAATTCGGACAAGCATATCAAGCTGCAGTAGGAGCTGTTGCTGCAGAGCTTCCCTATGAAGCAATTTTAGAATTAAAGCATTCTGATTTTGATATTTTGGTAGAAGTGGTCAAGGGTTTCTTATTAGCATAGATCTAAATGATCCAGAAAAAATTTTAAAGTTTAGGAGCAATATGATAAGGATAGGGCAGGTTACTAAAACTGGAATAAAATTTTTTAATGATTTAAAACTTATAGATCTAGTTAAATGGATGGAGGCGATACCTGATGAATAGAGATTTTATTATTAAGATAGGTGGAGCCCTTAATCCATCAGTAAAGAAAAGTTTTAGTAAGGCCAGTAAGGAATTAGAAAAGTTAGGCTGGGAAATGAAACAGATGAAAACAAGGAGTAAAGCTTTAGCAAAAGCCAGGCAAGAAAGCTCTAAGTTAGAAAATCAATTCATTAAAAGCCGTGCTGAATTTCAAAAAAATACTAAAGAATCAAAAATCTTAGCAGATAAGATCGAACAGCTAAAGGTCCAGGTTAATGGATCAGGAAAAGCCAGTAAAGCAGCAACCATTGAGTTTAAAAAAGCATTACAGACACAGAAACAACTAGACAAAAATCTAATTAAATCAAAAGAATCAATGAAAAAATACAGTAATGAACTATCTAAAGCTAAATCAAGGGTCTGGATGCTCTCTAAAGGTGAAAAAGAACTTGGAGACAAGATGCAGAAAAATCTTAAGATCCAGGAGAAGATAAGAAAAAGTCAAAACAGGTTTAAAGGTTATAAACAAAATGGGCAAAACAGAATGAAAAAAATGATTGCTCCTGCCACTATGATAGGGGTAGGAGTTAAATTAGCTATAGATGATGAAGCTGCATTTGCAGACGTAAAGAAGCAATTGAGTATAAGTGATCCTAAAGAGATCCAAAAATTTAGAAAGGAACTCTTACAGACAACAAAGGATATCCCTTTGATGAATACTGAAATTTATGAGATAGCTGCTGCTGCAGGTCAGGCAGGAATAGAGCAAAAAGAACTGGCTAAATTTACCGCTGATACTGCAAAGGTAGCCGTTGCTTTTGGTATCGATGCAGATAAAGCCGGTGGAAACCTTGCTACCTGGAGAACTTCCCTTAAGATGACTCAGACAGAAGTTATGGGATTAGCAGATCAGATAAATACATTAGGAGATAATATCAAAGTCACACCTGCCCAAGTAAGTGACATTGTAACTGCTATGGGACCTTTAGGGAAGATGGCTAATATTACAGTTTCTGAAACTGCCGCTTTAGGGGCAAGTCTTATTGATTTTGGTGTTAAAGATGCTGGTACTGCCAGCACCGCATTAAGAAAACTTTATTCCACTATGAGTAGTGGAGAGTCAGCCAGTAAAAGCAGGAAAGAAGCATTTGAGGCACTAGGGTTTGATTCAGGTCAGATTGCAAAAGATATGCAAAAAGATTCTATGGGAACCATCAAGAAGGTCCTGGGGGCATTTGAAAATGTAGACAAGAGTAAACGGATGTCTATAGGAACTATGTTATTTGGTGAAGAAGCAGTAGGAGCATTATTACCATTATCCAACCAGTTAGGAAAACTGCAGAATAACTTAGACCTCATAAATGATAAGAAAAAAGTAGCTAACAGCGTTAATAAAGAATTTAACAATGTAAATGCTACTGCTTCAGCTCAATTAAAAATATTAGGAAAGTCACTACTTAATCTAGGACTGGCTTTTACTAATTTCTTACTCCCACCTTTAAAAGTCTTAACAAAACTATTTACTAAAGGATCTCAGATAATCACAGGATTTTCACAAAAATTCCCAGGACTGACAGAGTTTTTAACTCTAACGGCAACAGGGTTTGTAGGTGTAAATTTAGCTATTGGAGCAACTACTTTTGGAGTAGGTGCACTGGGAACAGCATTTACCGCGCTAATGTCTAATCCAATCCTTTTAATTTTAGCTGCAATTGCAGCAGGTGGATATTTAATCTATAAGAATTTTGATAAAATCAAAGCTAAAACTATAGATCTGTGGAATGGATTTAAAACTAATGTCGGAAAGATGAAAGATAAAACCCTCGAGTTATGGGATGTATTTCAAAAATCTCCAATATTTAAAATATTTGAGTACAGCCCTTTAGGGATGTTTTTAAAGGGAATCAAAAGAATTTATACCTGGTATAAGAAATTTAAAGGGGAAAAAGGGAATGAAAATCAAGTTACTTTTAGTAAGAAGGTTAATTCTCAATATAGCTTAAATAATAAGCCGGGACTAAATCCTAATATTCCTAAATATGCTACAGGGGGAACAGTCACTACCCCTCATTTAGCAATAGTAGGAGATGCTCCAGAAACTATTGTTCCCCATGATGGGACCAGACAATCAAAAAGCCTTTGGTATCACGCAGGAGCTAAGTTAGGAATGTTTGCTGGAGATGGGATCCCATCTTTAACTTCCAAGGTTGAAAAGAAATTAATTAATAATTCTATCGATAAAAAAATAGAGATTAAGATAGATTTTAGTCCCACTATCCAGGGGAATATAGATAATATCAGTGAAATTCTAGAAAAATCAAGCGAGGATCTCGTGCAAAAAATTAAGAAAATTGTTAAAGATATAATTGCTGAAGAAACCAAATCAGAAAGGAGGTTAAGTTTTGACTAAAGAAGCAGACATATACAAAACTATCCAGGGAGATACTTGGGACAATATTAGTTTTAAAGTCTACGGAGAAGATAAATTCTCTAAGGAACTTTTACGAGCTAATCCCAGATATATGAATATAGCTATCTTCAGTGGTGGGATAGAACTAATATGTCCTGATATTCCTAATACTAAAAACTTAACCCTTCCACCTTGGAGGCAGTCATGATATCCAGGAGAACTTATATAACTGTAACCTATGAAGGAAAAGACATCACAGGAGATATCTCACCATATATTCAAGGGTTCTCATACACAGATAACCTAGATAAAGGCGACAGTGTGACTCTCAGCCTCACAGGTGATAAATGGATAAAGGAATGGGCTATCTTAAAGGGAGATAAACTAAAAGTTGAGATAGGAGTGATTAACTGGAGAAATGAAGGAGATAACAGGATCTTAAAGTGTGGGACGTTTACCGTAGATGATCTGTCTTTTTCAGGGACACCAGATACAATGAAGATTTCAGGAACTTCTATAGATATAACTAAAGATCTTAAAGGAGTAAAAAAAGATAATACCTGGGAAAATGTATCTCTAAGAGAGATCGCTCAGGAAATATCAAAGAATTATTCTATGGATCTATTCTATGACTGTCCTGAAGAGTTTACCTTTGATAAGGTGAATCAATTAAAAGAATCAGATACAAGTCTACTTGCCAGACTCTCAAAAGAACAGGGAATGGCTCTAAAGATAACTATGAATAAGATTATTATATTTGATGAAAAGACATATGAAGATAAAGAAACAGTAATTACTTTTAATAAATCAGATCTAAAGAGATATGACCTTCAATGTGATGATTTAGAGGTCTATGATGGATGTACGCTGACATTCTATGACCCAATCTTAGGAGAGCTCTTAAAGGGCAAATATGAAGCCCCTACGAGTTCTTTCTATAAAGTGAAAACAGGAAAGATTCTTTATAAAAATATAGATACAAAAGTTACAGGTACCACAAAAGAGGAGAAAGAAAAGTTTTTAAATGAACGAGCAAAAAAGATACTTAGAAATAGGAATAAAAATGAAACAAAGATGAAGATATCTCATATGGGAGATCCGGAATACTTGGCAGGTCTTACAACTAAGATTTTAGGATTTGGAAGGTATGATGGAATCTATCTAATAACTTCAGTCACCCATGATATAGCCAGGGAATATATCTGCAGTTTAAATATGAGAAGGAGGTTGGACTTTTAATGGAGTTTAGGTTTTTAAGAACTGGAAAGGTATCCTCTATAAATTATAAGACAGCTACAGCAAGAGTAGAATTTGATGATACTCCTGGAGAGATATCTAAACCTTTAAAAGTTTTAATGGACCATACAAATAGAGAGAAAAATTATTCAATGCCCAGTCTAAAAGAAGATGTAATTTGTGTATTCTTACCTAATGCACCTGATGTAGGCTTTATTTTAGGGAGTTACTCAACGGAAAAGAATCTTCCTAAAGATTCCGGGAAGATGAAATATATTATCTTTCCTGATGGAACTAAGGTCAAATATAACTTTGAAACACATCTACTTGAAGTTGATTGTGTAGGAGATATAGATATAAAAAGTGCCAATAACGTAAATATATCTTCTAAAAATATAGTGATGACTACAGATAAACTAACTATTAATTCAAAAGCTACTTCTATTGCAGGAACTTCATTAAATATAGATGCAATAACAACTGCTAAAAATGTCACAGCTGAAGAAGTAGGAGTAACTAAACTTACTACTCCTAAAGGAGATGTAGATCTCCATAAGCATAAAGATGCGGAAAATAGACCAACTACAGCACCAATATAGTCTTTTTTACATAGTAAGAGCCTTAACTCTAGGAAATTAAGGCTCTTACAAAGGGTATATACGTCCTAATTAAATTCGGAGAAATCTAATTACTTGAAGTATCCCTCATAAATTAAGAAAAAGCAAATTTTTTTTATAATAAACTAAGAAATTAAAAAGCCCTGGCTATGAAAGTCAGGACTACTTTAAAGGAACGTTTAAACTCTGAGAACTAGGAGTTCAATAAGAGTATTCCTCATAAATTTTAAAAAGTCAATTAAATAAAAAAAAACAGGAAAAAATTCCTGTTTTATGCAAAACAATTTGAGGCATTGATTGCCTAATTATAGTATCTTTTAACGCTCCAAAAGTCAAATTGATAACTTATATTTTAGAAAACTTTAAGTGAGGTGAAGAATAATGATAGGAAATTTAGGATATATCCCCTTTGAAGTCTCCTTTGATGGGAAGAATAAGAAAATATTAAACTTTACCAACTTAAAGTTAAGTGGTGGTGCTAATTATGAGAAACATAACCGGAAAGGACAAAAACCTGCTCTGGAATTTATAGATCTAAAAACAGATGTTCTTACTTTTAAAATGACTCTTAGGAGTGACTTTGGAGTAGATCCACAGGAACTGCTTAAGAAATTAGATCTATATAAAAATACCGGTGAAACACTAGATTTTAGTCTGGGGAATAAGCCTATAGGAGCCGGCCAGTATGTCATCACTTCCTATGATGCAGGATATGAGTATATAACCAATGGCGGGAAGATTAGAAAAATAGATATCTCCCTTACTTTGGAAGAATATGTGGAACTGATATACAAAAATACAGATATAGTTATTAAACCTAAAAAGGCTACTAAGAAAAAAATTGTCCCTCAAGGGTTTAACCAGGGAATGATAGAGAGAGGTGAAGGTTAATGATCTATAAATTAGAGCCGCAAAATAAGGTTAATTTTAAAGCTGCCGGAATAGATAGGATCCTTCAAAATGGAAGAAATATCCTTTCTGTAGTCATAGGAGAAGTTATCCTAGCCAGGGGTGTTGGAATAGATGGAAATATAGTTGATTCACCTCTGAATAGGAGTGCTGCCTTGATGAATATACAAACACAGTTTAAGAAATATGAACCTAGATTAAAGATACATAAGATTGAATATATAACAGATCATCAAAGGGGGACTTTAAAGCCCATCATGGAGGTGAGTATTATTGAATGATTTAAATATACATAATGAAAGTTCAGAAGAGATCCTCGGAAGGATGGTTAAAAAATATGAAGAATTAAGTGGTGTTTCACTAGGGTTAGCAGATGAAAGAAGATGGCTACTGCAGACAGTTGCTTATTCTTTATTTATCAGAAATGAAACCACCAATGAAGGACTTAAAATGAATTTACTCAGGTATACAAAGGGAGACTATGCCACTGAGATGGGAGCCTTTACAGACACAGAAAGGTTAGGTGCTAAAAAAGCAAGCGTGCTCTTAAAATTTGAGATAGAAGAAGCAAAGGAGCATCTTTTAGGAGTTAATCCGGTAAGAGTTACACCGGGGAATAATATGTATTTTTTAACACCATATTTTGAATTTAAACCGGGAGAAACTATTAAAGAAGTTATTGCTATTTGTACTGAAGAGGGGATAGTCGGAAACGGGTATCTCCCGGGAGAAATTAATAAAATAGTTGATCCTTTCCCGTTTTTTAAATCGGTAATAAATATGGAAATATCCCAGGGAGGAGCTGAGATAGAATCAGATGAAAGTTTAAAAGAAAGGATCCGAACTGCTCCAAGTAAATTTTCAACTGCAGGTCCAGGAGATGGGTATATCTATTGGGCCAAAACTGCTAATCAGGAAATCATAGATGTAAATGTAGAGATGACTGATCCTGGAACAGTCCGGATAACCCCTCTAATGAAGGGAGGAGAACTTCCTACTGATAGTGTCCTCCAAGATGTTTTTGCTATCTGTAATGCAGATAAGAGAAGACCTTTAACAGATAATCTAGTAGTGAATAAGCCTGCACAAATAAACTATGATATTGATTTTACTTACTATATCTCCAATCAAAATATAGGGTTAGTAAACGAGATCCAGGACCAGATTAATAAGGCAGTTAGCGAGTATGTAACCTGGCAGAAAGGAGCTCTAAAAAGAGATATAACTCCTACTGAGTTAGTCTATCTAGTAAGAAGCGCAGGAGCTAAAAGAGTTACTGTTGTATCTCCAACTTTTAAAATTGTTAACTCATTTGAAGTGGCCAAGGAAATAAATTTAAATATCAGATATGGAGGAGTAGAAGATGATTAGAATAGATGATATTTCAATTCTGAGACTTCTTCCTAATTTTCTTCAGGGAGATAAAGAGATAAAGCTTTTAATCCAGGTTATCCAGGAAGAATTAGATCTGATTAACACCAGGGAAAAGAGTCTTTTTCTCTATGGTGATTTTAAGGTATTGGATGAGCCTATCCTAGATGAACTAGCTTATCAATGGAGAGTTGAAGGTTATGAACAGACACTATCTAAAGACATTAAACCTAGTTTAGTTGAAACTGCATATATTGTCAGAAAAACCAAGGGAACCAGGTATGCAGTAGAGAAAACAATTAAAGATATCCATGGTGATTTTGAACTACTGGAATGGTATCAATATGGTGGAGATCCATACCATTTTAAAGTTGTAGGAGATACTGCACCAACAGGTGAAAAATTAGAAGAGTTATATAAATCAATTAATAGAACAAAAAATGAGAGAAGTTCTTTAGATGGGATAATAGTCAGCAGCCAGTGGGAAGGAATAAACTACTATTCTGCACTATATCATTCATCTATTTTTGAGGAGATCCCATTAGATCCCAATACAGCTTCGAATTTTGAAGAATATTTAGGAGGAATAGATGGCTAAATATACAGGAACAATACTTACAAATAAAGGTAAAGAACTATTAGCCCGAGCTATATTAGGTGAGGTTATCACTATAACCAAGGCAGAAATAGGAAAAGGGATTATTCCTGAAGAAACAAATAAAGAAGATTTAACCTCCCTTATAGAAACTTTTAAAACTTTAAGTATTACAAGTACAACAGTTTTAGAAGCAGGTAATTACAGGGTAAGGGTAGCCTTTAATAATAAGGGGATAACTGAAGACACTTATTTGAGAGAAATAGGGATCTTTGCCAGGGGTGAAGACGGTATAGAGGTGCTATATTCCTATTGTGATACAGCTGCTCCGGATCTTATTCCAAGGGAATCCAGCGGAGCATTAGAGAGAGTAGAAGATATTATCACCTATATATCAAATGCTTCAACTATCAATGCAGTTATAGACCAGAGTAACGTCTATGCAACTATAAAAGATCTTGTAGATGGACTTGCAACTAAGGAAGATAAGTTTACTAAAAACGATGGATTCAATAAAAATAAGAGCGATGCAGTAAACTCAGATGATTCAAATACATTGGCTACCAGTAAAGCAGTCAAAGTAGCTTATGATAAAGCCGTAGAATGTAAATATGATGTAGGAGATTACTGGATAACGGAATCTACCTCTAATCCTGCAACTAAGTGGACAGGGACCACATGGACAAAATTGGAAGGCCGGGTGCTGTTGGGTACTTCTAATGGTTATGCTTTAGGAACAGAAGGGGGAAGATCAACAGTCGCACTGACACTGGCTAATATGGCAGCCCATACCCACGGGTTTTACGGGACTACCAATACTACCGGGAATCATTATCATAAAGGTGGAAATCACAGGCACAGAGTAGATAACCATGCCCATACACAGCCAGCACATACTCATAATGTTGTTACAGGAAGAAATGACAGTAACAGTTATCATAGAGGAGGAGGTAATATTGGTCATATAGGTAACTCGGGAAGCTATACTTATAGTGGTAAAATATCTTCTGCAGGCGGACAAAATACAGGCGGATCAAGCCCGTATACAAATTATCAAAATCCTAATACTTCTACAACAGGTAACCATAGCCATACAATTTTTGGGACTACAGGAAGCAGTGGAAGTGGATCAGCATTTAATATCATGAACCCATATAGAGTAGTTAATATTTGGAGGAGGACAGCATAATGAAAAATTACATATATCTTGATAGAGAAAAGGCAAAAGAGGGTGTCTCTTTAGTGTATGAAGTTTCAGAAACAAAAATTGAAAACTATAAGGAATATTTTGAAGGGAATGCAGTGGAATTTTATGGGGTTGATCTTCCTCACTTCATTACCTACCTAGAAAAAACTGATTCTATAAGGGAAGCCACTGAAGAAGAAAAACTGGAAAGAGGAGACAGGGTCTTAAATGATGGGGAAGTTCTTATGAATGGAAAGATAGTTTTATATGATAGTTACTCTCAAAAGGTTGTAGATGATCAAATAGTAGATAAAACCAGGCAAGACTATATTACTGAAGGGGAGATTACTCTGGAAAGTGAGAAGGAAAAGGCCAGGGCTCAAAGGGAAAAAGAATATGCTGCCTATCATAAATTAGCCAATAATATATTTATGGGAATAGAGGAGCCATTAACTGAAGATGAAAGTGCCGATATAAAAGTATGGCATAAAGCCTGGAAAGATGTTCCAGGGAACTATACCAATATAAATATCTCAATAGAAGATATGTTTCCTAAGAGATCAGATCGAATTAATTACTACTACAATTAGGAGGTGCAGATGATTCCATTATTTAATTTAGTGCTGGAAGATCCATTAAAAGGATTAATTGTCATCATTATTCTATTTACTATCTACCTTTGGAGAGAACAAGGAAAAATTAAAACTGAAATCAGGACTATGGAGAGATTTCTTGATGATAAAAAAGTAGATAAAAGTGATTTTAAAACATATGTAAAGAATCATCAAGAAGACCATAAAAGCCTTCTTGAACATATAAAGATAGCTATTGATTTATTGAAAGATAGGAGGTAACCATGAAAATATCTACACAAGGAATAGATCTTTTAAAACATTTCGAGAGTTACGAAATAAAGGCATATAAATGCCCTGCAGACGTTTGAACTATTGGATGGGGATTTACTCAAATCAATGGGATAAAAGTCAAAAAAGGGGATATTATGACCTTAGAAGAAGCAGACAAAGAACTGATAAAACAATTAAGAATTTATGAAAATGTAGTAAAAGAAGTAATAAAATTAGACTATATAAATCAAAATCAATATGATGCTTTAGTGTCTCTCTGCTACAACATTGGAGGATCCAGTTTTAGGAGGTCTGACATAGTAAAACTGGTCAATGGCAGAAACTTTATAGGCGCATGCCGGATCTTTAACCTATGGTCCAAGGCAGCAGGAAAAAGATCCAAAGGTTTACTAAGAAGAAGGATGTCAGAAAGAAATTTATTCTGCAGTTGGCCAGATCCAATTGTAAAAGTTGTACCTAAAAATTACCGGGAAACGTTTAGAGAACTATAAGGAGAGCTAGATCGATAAGGGAATTGTTTTTAGGAGAGGATTAAATCCTCTCCTTTTTTTATAAAAAAAGGAAACAAAAGTAAAAAAGAGTATTTAAAATATATAAACAGTTTAATGAAATAAAAAAAGGAGGTATTTGTATGTCAACAATCAGTAAGAAACTACAAGATAAAATTGTATCTACAGGTGGGATTAATACCGACGAATCATTTAAGGAATTGTGTGACCTAGCCTACGAAGAGGGACATAAATACGTTATTAGAGCTCGTCTATACGAAGGTGGAGAGTTCGTTGCATATCTTCATATTAAAGGAGTTGCTGTCGAAAAAGATAAGGATCCTAAAGATTATCAACATTTTCATATTAGCTTTTTAGAAGTAGGTGCCAAAGAAGAATTTGGTGCTGGTATGATTTGGGGAGTTTTAGATGAGTTACCAAAAGGAATAATCATATTTGAAAAATCTGAACCGCAGAAAGTGGATAATTTTGGAATGCTAACATTATGGCATAAAAAGAATTACCTTGGGCTCCTGGCAACTGATGGTGGATTCGCCTCCGATTTAATAGATGCAGGTGTGGGAACTCTTCATTACGAAAAAAAAGAGTAAATAATTTTTTTTGTGACCTTCAAAATAAAAATCAATAAAATTGGACTTAAAAGGACGCTAAAAAAAATTAGCGTCCTTTTAATTGTAGTTTTTTAAATTTTCTTTAATATAAATCTCATTATAATTATAAATGTTAGTATTAATAATAATAAATTTCTAACTATTGTATTTCTAGATGTTATATCCTCTTTATCAGTCACATCATAGATATCTATCCAGGCGTCCATTAAGGGATAAACTACACTCTTAGCCATAAAACCACTTCTTTTATCGATTTTATTAATTGTCATTTCCCCTAATTTTATCTCTTCTTGAGCCTGAACATATCTCTTATCCAGGTTTTTAATTTCTTCTTCTGTAAGGGCAAGCTCCCTTGATTTCTCTATTTTATTCATTCTATCTTTGTAAAATTCTACCTTCTTCTTTACTTCGTATCGTTCTTTAAATGTACTCATAAAATTTAAATTATCTCTTGGAGAACTAAATGATGTCAAAAATAAAATAAAAAATATAAAAATAATTTTTTTCATACATCGCCTCCTTTTTTATATCATATTAATCATAGAAAGTGTCATTAAAGAATATATACTATAAATTAATTTATTTCCTACTAAAGCTATTTTTTGGTTCTAGTACAACAATTTAAATGTGATAGAGTACTCTAAAAAATAAAAAGAACAATTAGAAAATAAAAACAAAAAATTTAATGAAAGTTATGTTAGTTTTTAATGTTCCTTTTTACCTCTTTTGTAACATCCATTTTAAAAAGTAGTAAAATCAGTCTTAGAAGGGCGCTATGAATTTAGCGCCCTTTTATTTTTGAGAAAATCTTAAAAATTTGATTTTATTACTATTTAAAGGCAAACTTAAATAAGGGTATACAGTTTTAAAGGGATAAAAATAGGGGGGGAGGGAGAATGAAAAAAATAATATTAATATTAACATTTAGTGTAATTTTAATTAGTTATATGAAATTCATCAATCAAAACCAATTACAAAGTAGTACTACTAACGTTAAAAGAAGTTTTAAAAGCAGATTTACAAATGCCAAAGTTATTGCCTATTGTGAAAATGGGAAAATTATATATAAAGGAACTTTTAATGACGGAAAAAAAGATGGGGAATGGATTACTTATTATAAATGTGAAATAATCAAGCTTAAAGCAAATTATAAAGATGGAAAAAAACATGGAGAGTTGATTTCTTATAATAAAAACGGACAAATAAAATCCAAATCAAATTATAAAGATGGGAAATATATTAACAATAATATGATGTCTAGATTTTCTTATTAAAGAAAGATATAAATTTAATTTAAATTCTGAAATTAAGCCATATTTAAAAGCCAACTTAGGTTATTCGTTTAACTTTGGTGAATCTAATTTGACAGGTAAAAGAGGTTCTAATGGGAAAACATATAGATATAACACAAATATCGAAGATGGTCTATACTGGGCTTTAGGTGGAGGTTTAGAGTATAAGAACTTTACTGTAGATCTAATGTACGCTGTTACTAAAGCTAAAACTAAAGTTAAAGCATTTAAAGCAAAGGAAGATAACGACTACGGAAGAGTTGTTCTTTCGGCTGGTTACAAATTTAATTTATAATAGTAAAGAAAAAAAGGCCGAAAAAACCGGCCTTTTTTATTCTTTTATTTTATTTAATATTATGTTTTTTTTCATGCATTTTTCGCCGTCTACAATATTCTTCAAAGCTCCCATAAAATTTTTGATAATGAGGATTTATTATATAATACTTATACCATCTTGCTAGATACCATCTTAATTTTTTCACTGTTCCCCCCCTTCCCTAAATAACTTCCGTTTAATTCACTTACAAAAATGTAGGCGAATACTATTAGTTAATTTTACCATATTTTTAATTATTTTATAGGAAATTTTATTATTTTTTTATTATTTTTACGAAATATATCGTTAACTCTCAAAATATCATTTAACTTTTAATCTTTACTGGACATGTCATATTTAGTATTATATAATTACTTTATACAAAGGAAATAAAGGGCTCTACCTATTACGGCACCGTGTAGTCCCTTCTCAGGTACCATCATTAAATTTTAAGTTTTCACAAAAACTTTATACTATAGAGAAAGAGGAGTACCGAAGTACTCCTCTTTTTATTGATGCAATATAATCTCATATTTATCCTTTCTTAAAATGAAAAAGAATGAAGTTTAACTTCCATCTTTTCAAAACCTTTATTCAAGCCCAATATTCTATTTTATTCATACTATCAGCACAAATTACCTTTCCTGGATTCTTTTTAACGTTGTCTATTTTAGCCTTTGTAAAAAGTATATGACTTACTGGTTTCTCATTAGAAGTTGCCAAAAGGGAGATAAGTGGTTTTCCGCTTTCATCTTCTAAAAGATAAGTAACTAATCCCGCTATTATTCCCCCTTTTTCACCAAATACATCTTTATGTACCTTTATAATATCTGTATAATCGTTTATTGTTGTTTCTTTTATTTATTTCTCTAAAAACCCCTCTTAATACAAACATAATTCCCCCCTTTAAATTCTTTATTTTAAATGTACCACATTGTTTACCCCAAACCAAGAGATCCAAATTTGTAGAAAAAAGATCCTAATGTCGTATAATGACATTAGGATCTTTTTTTTTAATTGAATATAATATTTTATTCCAGCTTTTTATCCACTTAGATCAATTACAATAATTCTATTTACATTTTGAAACATTTAAGATATTATATTTAGAATATCTACTAATATAATTTATGAGGGAGGAGTTTTGTATGGAATTTATTATAAAAGGTTTTACAATTGGTTTTCTTGTAGCTGCCCCTGTAGGACCAATAGGGATCTTATGTATTAAAAGAAGTCTGACCAAAGGTAGAAAATCTGGCTTAATAACAGGGATAGGAGCAGCCACAGCAGACACACTATACGGATGTATAGCTGCTTTTGGAATGACTACTGCTTCCAATTTACTCCTTACTTATAAAGATATTTTTCAATTTATAGGTATATTTTTTCTTTTATATTTAGGAGTAAAAAGTTTTTTTAAGGAATCCAATGAGGCAACAATAGCCATAGACAGAAATAATAAAATCTTTAAAGACTATATCTCAACATTCTTTCTTACTGTTACTAACCCATCAACCATACTTTCATTTATTGCTATCTTTGCAGGAATAGGAGTCCTTCCAAAAGATACTTTTACAGTATTTTCTTTAGTGTCAGGGGTTTTTTTAGGATCATCATTTTGGTGGCTCTTTCTCAGTTTTACAGCTTCAAAAGTAGGGAATAAGATAGGAAGCAAACAACTTACTTTAATAAATAAAATTTCTGGGGTAGTTCTGATACTATTTAGCACCTTTTTCTTTTATAACCTTGTTATATAAAGTCTAATTGCTGATGTTCTGAATTGTTAAAAAAGATGTGAAGGAAGCTATAATTAGCTTTCTTTTTTTATCCAGCCAAGTTTTCTATTCCCCCTACTCCTCTATTAAAATAATTTCTTATTTGTTTTGGTAAATAAAAAGCACACTAATTAATCAGTATGCTTTGAATATTTATTTATAAAATTTTTAATACACTTTTCCCATATAGTATTGATCAAGAAATTTATCCTCTAATTTGAAAGATGACCTTTTAATTCCTTCAATTTCAAACCCCATAGATTTATATAGATTTACCGCTTTTTTATTCTCACAGGCGACAGTTAATTCCATTCTTTTAATATTATTATTCTGGGACCACTGGTCTACTTTATTCATTAATGCTTTTCCTCCGCCTTTTCCCCGATAAGAACTTAAGATCCCTAAAGCAATATGCAGATTCTGATTCATTCTATTACATTTGTACCTTACACCTTTTAAAAATCCAACAATTTCACCTTCTATCTCCATTAAAAACATAGGGATTTTATTTTCAACATTATATTTAATAATGTTTTTTTGATCTTCCAAGGTTGTTTTTCTTTCTCCCGGTTCAAACATCAGAAAGTTTGTCTGCTCGTCTAAAATTTTAAGCATTTGAAGATATTTCTCTGCATCTTCTAATAATACTTCTCTTACAATCATAAAATCACTCCTCCATACTTATTTTTAATATTAAGTATAGCTCATAAAAAGCTTTAGCTCACTATTTAATTTTCAATATCCATAATTCCCCCCAAAGGGATCCCACTATTACCGCTGCTTAGTTATTGAGAATGTCACCGCGACACATCTTGCTTTTGTCTGCTGCCATCCATTATTTTTTCAATTAGAGCTTCCTATGCAGTTCATCAGGATAGAACTTTGGGGGTTATTTCATGGCCTTGCTAGTGATCTAAAGGGTTTTTATATAATCCTTTATTTGTTATATTCCTGATGTGGCCTCCTAGAGTAAATCTCCATTCCATGTCCTGCCTCTGATATTTAAAATCAAAATACATGTTGAAAATTTTTATTTTAAGTAGTAATATTTAATTAAAATTTAAGAGGGGGTTAAGTATGTTAAATTATATTAAAGATGCCGGTTTTGATCTGGTAAATATCACTACTAATAGTGTTGGTGTCGGATTCGAAACCGGTCATAAATATAAAAATGTTAAAATCATTTCTGAAAGAGAAGGATTTATTACAATTGAATATTCTAATAGTAAGGACCATAAAATTATTCTTTCGAAAAATTCAATTCACACCATTGAAAAAGCTCATCGATACTAGATGAAGTTATTAGTGGCTGTAGGATGGAATTATCCTCTGAAGGAAGCTAAAGTTTTGGAGGGTGAGGCTTGTAGTGAGTAGTAAGTATTAAGAAGAGTAGAGGGGAAAAGAGCGGCTATGAGGAAAGGGAAGAGAAAGAGTAATTAAGATTTATTTTGAGCAGAAGTGGTAGGAGATAAGGGGGATGATAATGGATTGTAAATTAATAACAGATGATAAGCGATTTAGATATAGAGCTGCCGCGATAATTATTGAAGATGGAGATATTCTATTTGCTAAGAATGAAAAAGATAGCTATTAT
Source organism: Fusobacteria bacterium ZRK30 (assembly GCA_024628785.1). NCBI lineage: Bacteria > Fusobacteriati > Fusobacteriota > Fusobacteria bacterium ZRK30. The sequence continues at coordinate 642,681 of CP102404.1, read as the reverse complement.
TATTCTGTAGGTGGAGCAGTAAAAATAGGCGAATCTACAGAAGATGCAGTTAGACGAGAGGTGTTTGAAGAAACAGGGATAGTATATGAAATTGAAAAACTTGCTTTCATCCACGAGAACTTTTTTGAGGGTAATGGTGGGACACTAAAAAAAGGAGTAAAATGTCATGAAGTCTGTTTCTATTATTTAATGAAATCTAGAGGAACAAAAGAATTAAAAAGTAATAGTTTTGCATCAGATGGAGTAAGAGAATTTATGTATTGGCTTCCAATACATGAGCTAGAAAATTATGAAGCTCATCCAAAATTTTTTATTAAGGAACTCCAAAAAATAGAAGAACATGTTAAACATATCATAACAAATGAATAAACAAAATTATTTGATGAAATCGAGATACAACAACACATTGATATTCATTAGGAAATATTAGTCTTTATTAAAATTTTAATTTTTAAATGGAGGTACTAAATGTCTGGTAAAGTTGCAATTAAAGCTGTTATGAAAATGTTAGATAAAGGTCTATTTCTACTGAGGATCTTCTCTCAGATAATTTTTTTTAGAGACACTCCTCTGTGAGATCCCTGGAAGAATTTGAAAGTAAATTCAATGCCGCCCTGGAAAAGGGGTAACAAAAGAAAAATATGCACAGGAAATTATTAGAGTACATACCAAATTTAAAAATAATGATGAAATGAAGAATAAAACTATTGAATTTTATGCTGAAAAGTAGGAGTATTCAGAATCTGAAGAAATAAAGCCAACAAATTAAACATAGAGTTAATTTCTAAAAAAATATTGTAGATACATTTAGTGAAAGCAATTAAGGAGGAAATATGGGACTAAACTGAACTGATCGACAAAAAATTATTGAAAATATTCAATATGAAATACTTAATTTAGAAGAATATGAAGAATACCGAGGAAATAATAAAGAGAAAAAATTTATTGATAAAGAACCAATAAAGAAATTATCAAAAATAGATGTGCATGATGATATAAAAACTATTTAAAAGATGATGAAAGGAAATAAAAACAGCATTAGGACTGCCTTATTATACAAAAAAATTGAAATAACACAGGTTATTATAAAGATTAAATTAATTATACATTTGAAGTTAGATTTCTAGAAAAGTAAAGAATTTTATTTTAGAAAAATATATTATTTTCTCATAAAAAATCAGACAAGTAACTAAAGATTTTTAGCTGTTTGTCTGATAAATAATTTCTTCTATATATTTTTAATACTATATTCAAAAATACCGTTTTGGCTATAATAGTTTGTATTTTTTTTAACTCCATCTACATATTCATTCTCAAAAGATGCTTCTCTGATAATAGAATTACCTTCATTGTTTATATACTCCTTCTCATAATTTACTCTCATTTTACCTGTAAACGGTGTGTCCTTTCCAAGTTCGTAGTAAACCCCTTTTTTATATTGTAATCTTAACTCCGAAGAACCTCCTGCCTTGCTTATACTAGTTCCATTTAAACTGCTAGTATAGGGCATACTATACATAAAAATTCCCATTAAAACTACCCCTGTAAATAATAAAATCTTTTTCTTCATATAACTCCTCCTTTAGTATTGTTTTCTGTAAAATGATTATATGATGCATTTGTGAAAACTAGGTGAAGAAAAATAAAAAAGACCCAAATATAGAATGAGTCTTTTAAAAAATAAAAAAATCCGTTGAGGACAGATTTTTCTAGGTGGATTCTAATTTTTTAACTAGATTAGAATCTAATTCACATGAAATTTAGGAGAGAGAGTCTTAAAAACATGTGTTTCGAATCCACTTACTAAAATTTTATAACTAAATGTCCAAAAAAACAACATTGATAAACTAAATAAACTTTTAATTAACTAAACTAAACAACTATTTTCTTATTTTACTACTTATCTATATTTTTAAAGATATTCCAATTAAGTGGACCTCCTAAAACAAATCACTGCTACAGTATCTCTATGAATATATAAAAAAGGAGCTCTTATAAGAGCTCCAAATGTAATGAAACTCTTGGGAGAGAGAAAAGCATTTCATAAATGCAAAATTATTCATTACACAAACACTTTACTAGTGTTTACTTATTTATTCAACTTAAGAAATAATAAAATTTAAGAAGGAGAGGATATTAAGCCATTCACCATAAATATCTGAGAATAAAAAAGAGCTATAAATATAGCTCTAAAATAGTTTGATCTAAAGGTAATTACAACTTTTACAAAGGGTAGCATTTTTATATCCTCTAAACTCTGCAAATTGAGATGCAGCTTTATAATTTTTAAAAGTGCCTAAAAAAACATTAGAATTATTTAATAGAAGAGTACAGCTTCCTCTATGAATTTTGTTATTTTCAGTATCGATATAGTAGTCATAATACGTCATAATAAACCTCCTGTATTTTTTTCTTAATATTATTATAATACTGAACAAACAAAAAGACAAGGAGTAATCTATGGCAAAAAAAAGATATAACAATTATTATCCTCAGATAATTGATTATTGTAAGTTACCAATCTATAAAAGCACAGCAACAAGAAGATCCTTTAGCGTTAATATAACCTTGAGAGATCCCCATTAGTACAGCAGATTCTAAATTTTTATGAAGTCCTAAGTTAATATAAAATTTAAATTTAGTACGAAAAATTGGTGGTATATTAAGATGTTTTCTCAGTTGAGAACATTTCTTTGTGTGAATCTTATGAGTTTTAGTATCGATAAAAAAAATCATATGTAATCCTCCTATATTGTTTTCTGAAAGTATAACATAAAATCAAAGGAAATTCTAAGAATATAAATAATTTTCTAAGAATATAAGGTGGATATCAAGATAATTTATGTCTAAGAAGAGGATAGCCAGCTACCCAAGACTAAAACCTACCATGTAAAAGTATAACCCAAACAATAAAAGAGCTGAGAAAAGGTCTTATTATATATACAAAATTAGGAGCATACGCATAGATCAATGACCTGAGAGATATAAAAGGAGAGATATAAAATGGGTGACTGAGACAGAGTATGTGGAGAAAAATACACCAGATGGAAAAGTTATAAAGAATAAGAAGTCTCTAGATGCAGAGATCAGTACTATAAAGGTCAACAACTCTTTGGCTATAGTTGATATAACAGCCTCAGGCAAAGAGGTAGTCAAGGGGATGGAGAAAAATAAAAAAAGGGCTAAACAGCCCACTCATTTATTTTCTCCGGGCGCCAGAACAGCAATGAAGACAGCCATTAGCATTTGAAAAGCCTTTAGACTTTGCATCGCTTACTGCGTCATTAGGGTTCCCAAAACGACCTAGAAAACTTTTGTCTACGCTTTTCTGTGGAATATGTCGACACCCAAGCACATGAACTTGACTTGTTTTGAGATCAATACAATAGAGCATTAACGGACCTCCTTATTAGCTAGTATACCAAGAGTATAGCACAAAAAAGAATGGTAACAAAATAAAAAGGTAGTGTGAGGGCTTCAGAAAGCTTTGGGGTAGTGGGAAATCCGGGAGTTTTTTCGTGACAAAATTTTCATTTTGGAAAGTATGATGGAGTCTATTTACTCACTTTACCCATGATATTACCAGGGAATATATATGCAGTTTAAATATGAAAAGGAGGTTGGGCTTTTAATGGAGTTTAGGTTTTTAAGGGCTAGAAAGGTATCATCTATAAGTTATAACATGACTACAGCATGGTAGAATTTGATGATCCTCCTAGAGAGATTTCTAAACCTTTAAAAGTTTTAACAGATCATACAAATACAGAGAAAAATTATCCAGTGAGTGGTAAAGAAGAAGAAGAAGAAGATGTAGGAGCAATAAAACTTATTCTATAGATCTCCATAAACATAAAGATGCAGAAGACAGACTAACTACAATATTAGAATAGTATTTTTTCCATAGTAAAAGCCTTAACTCTAAGAAGTTAAGGCTTTCACAAAAATACACATACGATGATTAAACTTTGGGGAAGTCTAATCATTCAGATTATTACCTATAAATTAAAAAAAGTCAAATTTAAAAGTCATATATTTTAAATAGTGAAAATGAGGTAAGAACTAATGATAGAAACATTGGATGGGGATTTACACAGATCAATGGTATAAAAGTTAAAGAAGGCGATATTACAACCTTAAAAAAAGTAAATGTTGAACTTAAAAAATAATTAAGGTTATATGAAAAAATAGTCAAAAAAGCTATAATGACTTAAAAGATAAATCAAAACCAATATGCACTCTAGTCTCCCTTTGCTGCAATGTCGGAGGTTCTCGCTTTAGGAAATCTGACATAGTTAAGTTGGTAAATAATAAGAATTTTATAGGTCCATGCCGGATCTTTAATTTATGATCTAAGGCAGCCCCAAAAAGATCTAAAGGATTATTAAGAAGAAGAATGTCTGAAAGGAATTTATTCTACAGTTGACCAGATTCAATTGTAAAGGTCGCCCCTAAAAATTATAAAATTACATATAAAGAGATATAAGGAGTGTGAAGCATGAAAGAAATATTTACAAATCCATTTGTATTGAGCACATTGTTAGGTATTGTATTATTAATCTTACCTTCTCCATTAGTAAGAACAACAGGGAATAAAGGTGGTAATGCAATTGAAGAAGGAGGAAAAAAAGCCAGGAATATAGCTTACAAACTCCTCAATGAGTTTGCTGAAGGACTTAAAAACTCTGAGTATAATGGAAATATTAATTTAACTTCTAATGATCAAATAGATAGTGAATTAAATAAATATAGGATATCGCTTGGTTTGATGGAGTCAAAATCAAAGGAAAAGAAGTAGAGGGGGGGTTACAGGATTTGTCACAAGTGTATTAACGAGATGGATTTATTTTGCAGCTTTTGAAGCTTCTACTAAATAAGCAACTTTTAGGGAAAATAGTCAAATTAGATAACAGTATTTCTGTGTTCTATTGAATATTAATTTTTTTTAATTTAAATATTTACTTTTTATGATATGTAATGTATAATCCCTCAGGAGAGAGTTATATTTGATATAGAAACAAAAAAAAGTCAGTCCTTAGGAACTGTCTTTTTTGTTTTTAAAATTACTTTCCTTATAAAAAAATTAAGTTTTTAGTGCTTTTTTAAGTATTTTGATGTATACTCCTAAAGTAAGGAAATTATGATTTTTTTAGGAGGTGAAATCTTATGTACGTAACAAATGAAAAACCAGGGGTAGGTACTTATATGTGCATGATGTGTCACTTGGAACTAATAATAGAGACTGACAACGAGGAATTGCCAAGATGTCCAGATTGTGAAGGTGGAATCTATAAAAAGGTGGATTAGTCCGCCTTTTTATTTTCATTTTTTCTTCATTTTTTTTGGGGGGTCTTCTCAATATTGGAATTTCCTACCTTGAACTTTTTTTCTGCAGCAGAGAGTATATTCCAAGGCTTTTTTTATAGGTGAAAGATCTTTTAGTTTTAAGGTCTTAGAAAATGATGGTTTTGCAGTGATTGACATTTTACAGGGTAATTAAACGAGGTAGAATAGATAAAAACTAAAACTTTATAAGGAGGTCAACTATGAAAAAAGAATGGCATAAACATTACGGTGTTTACGGTGTAGCTTATGAAAATTCTAAAATTTTACTAATAAATAAAGTAAAAGGGCCGTATATTAATAGATTTGATCTGCCAGGAGGAGGTTTAAACGAAGATGAATCTATTATTCAACACCTTCAAAGAGAGTTTATAGAAGAAACAGGTTATGAAATAGAAGTTCTGGAATCTTTAGGAATACAAGACTTCAAAATCAAAGAAGCATATTTAAACTATAAATTTATTCATCATATAGCTATATTTTATTCAGTGAAATTAAAAGAAAAAGTTAAAGATATCTCCAGTGAAATCAATGTCTATGGAAACAACGAAATTAATGATTCTGACGGGATATCCTGGAAAAATCTAAATGAACTATCTATTGAAAATTCATCTCCACTTGTAATGAAAGTATTATCAGAACTGAAAAAAAAATTTAAAAACAAAGGTTTTCCCAGTGATTTAATAAAATATAATGACTGGAAAAGAAAAGAAGTTCAATAAGGAGGATACAAATAGAGACATCAAAACAACCAATATTTAAAAACATAGACTGTGTGCAATTTTATATTCCTAATTTACAGGATGGATTAGAATATTATTGCAATAACCTTGGATTGAAAATTATATGGAAATCTGATTCAGCAATAGGTCTTGGAATGAGCGAAGGAATAACGGAAATTGTAATCCAAAATGAGCGAAAGGCACAAGAGATTGATATTAAAGTAGAATCAGTAATAGATACAATTGTAGAAATAAAAAAAGCAGGTGGAGAAGTTATATGTGGACCTTTTGACATAAAAATAGGAAAATGTGCTGTTGTAAAAGATCCTTGGGGTAATCAATATGTAATATTAGATGCTACAAAAGGCACTTTTATTACTGATGATGAAAGAAATATTATTGGACAAAATAATACCTCAATTAAAAAATATTGAACAAGGGGGCTGTTTTTACGCTCATTTTTATTTTTTATAGGGGAAATATGAACGGAAAGAATAAATGAAATTAAAACAAACTCAGATGAAATCCATGGAGAAGATCAAAAAAAAACAGCTGCACGAGAAAATAAAAAAAGCTCTTAAAATAGTCGTTTAAGAGCCTTCTTTATACAATGGTTGTAATGACTTCCCTTGGGGAGGGAGTAGTATTAAATTGATACTACAATACTCATTACAATCATATTTTATAGTTATTTAACAAAAAAAACAACTTAAACGTTATCGATATTAATTAAGTTTATTAATGGTATTAATTAAATTAAGCAGATAAGGAGGGGATATGATAGAGCTAGACAGAGGATCTATATCAATGAGGGAGGATAAAGGAATTAATAGATCAGAGAAAATTTCCAGGAATAATAAAAAGAGCTGCTAAGCAGCTCTTTTTATTATTTTTAAGATAATATATTACAAGACTTACAGACATAAGCCTTTTTAAATCCTTTAGATTTAGCATTTACCAATGCTACATCCAAATCCCTATAGATCCCTAGATAAAGTTTATTTTCAGCAGATATATGATTACAGTCAGATTGGTGTATTTCGCAAGTTTTAATATCAATATAAAAATCAATATAATAGATCATAGAAGTCACCTCCTTTTTCGTTCTAAAATTATATCACAAAAGTAATAAAATTGTAAACTATGTGTTAAAGAAGATCTTTGAAAGTTACCAGCCTATCGAAGTACAACAGCAGGAAGAACATCTAGCATTGATATAGCCTCTAGAAATTCCACTCATTATGACAGATTCTAAATTTTTGTGAAATCCTAAATTAATATAAAATTTAAAATCAGCATAAAAAGCTGAAGATATCCCAAGTTGTTTTGGTAATATAGAACATTTAGATGAGTGAATTTCTTGAGTTCTAACGTTGATAAAAAAGTGCATAATTATCCCCCCTATGTTGCAGTTTTAGAAAGTATAACAATAAAAATTAAAAATTAAAAGAAAAATTTAAGAAACACTTAATAAAACTAATTTTTAACTAAGTTTAAAGGTGAACATTAGGAGCTTTAGAGCTATATGTGCAGCTCACTCCTAACAAGTTTGAAAAGATTAAAAAGGCTAAAAGAGGGGAGCTAAGGAAGGTGTGACTAAGACATAAATTGCGGGACACACCTGTTAGAGATCGAGTGTGTGGGAGATATTGATATAAAAGGTGCTAAGAATATAAATACACCTTCTAAAAATATAGTGATGACAACTGATAAATTAACAATATAGAGCAAACAATAAAAGCCTTCACTTCGCAAGTCAAGGCTTTTAAATGGTAATTAACATGAAGATCTAAAGGTCTTCTTATTCAAAGTATTCATCATAAACTGCAAAAAAGCAAATTTATTTTAGTAATAATTATTAATAAATAGTAAAAGCCTTAACTCTAGGAAGTTAAGGCTTTTAAAAGGGAAAAGAATATATGAAAAACTATATTCATATGTATTATTCCCTACAAATTACAAAAAATCAATTAAATAAAAAAAACAGAAAAAATTCTGTTTTTTTTTTTGCAAAACAATTTTGAGGCATTGAATACTTTAGTATAGTATCTTTAAATGCTCAAAAAGTCAAATTTAGGGTTCATATTTACTAAATAACGAAATCCAGATGAGAACAATGATAAGAAGATTAAGAGTGATTAAGGTATAAATAGTTACGGAATGAAGGCGTATCAGCACTCTGCTGGAGTTTAGAGTGGTTGGATGGAGGTTTACTCAAATCAATGGCATAAAATTCAAAGGAGACGATATTATGACCTAAAAAAGATGGACATAGAGCTAAAAAATTGATTTTATGATTATTTTAAAGCATACTTAAATAGTGATTGATATCCTTAAAAAAATAGGAGGAGGAAGAAATGAAAAAATTATTATTTATTTTAATTCTTAGTTTTAATTTGATTATTTATGGAGACACAATCAATGGAAACTTCAATGGTGAACAGATTATCTATTATGAAAATGGAAAACTTCTACACAAAGGAAATTTTAACCAAGGGAAAGATCATGCAGAATCAACTACCTCTTACTATGGGGATGGGAAGATCATAGATAAAGAAACCAAAGATGGTATTGTCCGTTACGAAAATGGAAAACTTCTACACAAAGGAGATTTTAACCAGGGGAAAGATCATGCAAAATCAACTACCTCTTATTATGGAGATGGGAAGATCATAGATAAAGAAACCAAAGATAGTATTGTCCGTTACGAAAATGGAAAACTTCTACACAAAGGAGATTTTAACCAAGGGAAAGATCATGCAGAATCAACTACCTCTTATTATGGAGATGGGAAGATCATAGATAAAGAAACCAAAGATGGTATTGTCCGTTACGAAAGTGGAAAACTCCTATACAAAGGAGATTTTAACCAGGGGAAAGATCATGCAGAATCAACTACCTCTTACTATGGAGATGGGAAGGTCATAGATAAAGAAAAAAAAGAAGGAGCTCTCCGTTACGAAAGTGGAAAACTTAAGCATTAAGAAAATTATAAAAAATAATTGTAAATCAAATAAAATAGGGGAGAAAAATGAAGAATAAAATTATAGGGACAATTTTATTACTATTAATTTTGGCAGAGGATCAGCAAAAATTAACTTAAGAGATTTTTATGGAGCTATAAAGAATTTATTCTATAATAGTGGTTTTTTATTTCTACTAAATATTTAAAAATTATCTTTAGCTAATCTACTTGATAATTTTTAAACTTTTTAGCGATTTTATAAGTTTTTTAGTGATTTTATAAGCTTTTTGATGTATACTCCTATAAGTGATATAATTTAAGACTCCAAGTCTTTAAGATTTTTTAGGGGGGTGAGGTCCTGTGTACGCAACAGGTGAAAAACCAGGTGAAGGAACTTATATTTGTACTATGTGCAGTCTAGAGATAATAATAGATAGCGATAGTGAGGAGTTACCGAGATGTCCAGACTGTAATGCTACTTTCTACAATGAGATAATTTAAAAGGGTGGGTTGATCACCCTTTTTTATTATTCAAAATTAAATATTTGATAATTATGATATACTTTATCTAACAGAAATTGGAGGTGTTAACTTGAAAGGAAGAATCTATTTAGAACATGATTTTCTTGGTATCATTGAGATCACCGAGGAAACTGATGGAATAAGCGGTATTCATTTTTTAGATAAAAAAAAGAATGAGGAGATATCCAGCCCTGAAGTGATTAAGTGTAAAAAAGAATTAGAAGAATATTTTGAAAAGAAAAGGACTACATTTACCATAAATATTGATTTTAAAGGCGGTACAGAATTTCAAAGGGCATGCTGGAAAGCTATGTATAAGATCCCCTATGGAAAAACCATCTCTTATTCAGAAGAAGCTCAATCTATCAACAATCCTAAAGCTGTAAGGGCTGTAGGAGGTGCAAATGGAAAGAATCCAATTTCAATCATAGTTCCCTGACACAGAGTCATAGGTAAGTCGGGTAAACTTACAGGATTTGCATCTGGTATTTGGAGGAAAGAATATCTTCTTAAATTAGAGAAAGGAAATTAATAAAAAAGCGACGTGTCGTTATGTCTAGACAGGTATATAAAGAAGAGGCTTGACCCATTGGGTCAGCCTCTTTTTAATTTATTTATACTAGAGATATATTTTCATCTGTTTCATAGTCAAAGATATGACACTTCTCCATATCAAACCAGAAATTATAATTTTTTCCGTTTCCTGTTTCTTTCACGTTTTCAGAGGTTAATCTAGCAGAATATTGAATTCCATCTATTGTAAAGTAGATAAACTCCTCATTTCCCATTTGCTCTACGATAGAGATCTTCCCAGTTATATATTCATCCTTCTCTGGATGAGTTTCATGAGATCCAATATGCTCCGGTCTGATTCCAAACCATACCTTCTTCCCTACAGAATCTTTTACTTTTTCTGCCTTCTCCTCAGGGAGGTGCAAGATTGTTTCCCCTACTTTAACAGCAACCTTACCTCCATCCATCATTAATTCAGATGGAATGATATTCATAGATGGTGATCCGATAAATCCTGCAACAAATTTATTCTTTGGCCTGCTGTATAAGTTGATAGGAGTATCCACTTGTTTGATTACACCATATTCTAATACACAGATTCTGTCTCCCATTGTCATAGCTTCTACCTGATCATGGGTAACATATACCATAGTAGCAGGCTGTCCGGCATCTTTTAATTCCTGGTGTAATTGAGTAATTCTAACCCTCATAGATACCCTTAATTTTGCATCCAGGTTTGATAATGGTTCGTCAAATAGGAAAACTTCAGGTTTTCTGACGATGGCTCTTCCTACTGCTACCCTCTGTCTCTGTCCCCCAGACATCTCTTTGGGTTTTCTATCCAATAGGTCAGTTATCTCTAATTTTGTAGCTGCATCCCTTACTCTTTCATCTATCTCAGCTTTAGGTAATTTTTGTAATTTTAGACCAAATGCCATATTTTCATAGCAAGTCATATGGGGATAAAGTGCATAGTTTTGGAATACCATGGCAATTCCTCTATCCTTAGGAGGCAGTTCATTTACAACTTGATCTCCTATGATTACCTCTCCACCTGTAATATCTTCTAAACCAGCAATCATTCTAAGAGTTGTAGATTTTGCACAACCAGACGGACCGACAAATACCATAAATTCTCCATCTTTAATATCTAAATCTATTCCATGAACTGCTTTAAATCCATTTGGATATGTTTTTTCTACTTTTTTTAATTTTACTACTGCCATTTTTATCCCCCTGTATATATTATTTAATAATTATTAATTTTTATCTCCTGCACTTTCCCTTAATACTATATTTAAATCTATTGATTGATTCCTCAAAAAAGTTTTCCCCTCTATCTCATCAAAGATCATCTGTACTGCTACTATTCCCTTAGTAGAGAAATTTAGATCTACAGAAGAGAGAGTAGGAGTTGTATACTGGCATGAATCGATGTTATCAAATCCTATAATTTTTATATCTTCTGGTATTCTTTTACCATTTTTTAATAGAGATGAGATCATCCCAAATGCCATTATGTCAGAAGCTATACATAAACCATCTATATCGGTTTCAGATATTACTTCTCCCAATGCCAGGCCTCCTTCATAGGTCGGCTGATCCAGGTATAGCCTCTCCTCTCCCAGGGAATACTCCATAAGAGCACTTTGGTATCCCAGGTATCTCCTGCTATGAACCTCTATATCTTCACTCCCCACAAAGGCTATATTTTTACAACTATTTTTAGCCAAGATCTCAGTAGCATTAAATCCTCCAATAGTATCATCGCTATTAATATAATTAACACCATAGAGATTGTTCTTATAGTTATCTATAAAAACTACGGGAATGTTTAATTTTTTTAATTCTTTTTCTTTCAAAGTATCTATATCCCCAATGATGATGATACCCTCCAGATCTCTTTTTAACGACCACTCTAAGATATCCAGCTCTTTCACATTATTTCCAATTACCAGATCATATGATTTTTTTGAAAGTTCAAAGGTTATTGAATTCAGAATTTTTTGGTATGAATTGTTTTTTCGAAAGATATCGTTTTCAACAGGAAATAAGATTCCAACTAGATTAGATTTCTTACTAACTAAGGTTCTTGCAGCCTGATTAGGTTTATATCCTACTTCTTCCATCAGATTAAATATCTTTTTTTGAGTTTCTATACTACATTTCCCCTTTCCATTTATAACATTAGAAACAGTAGATACAGAGAACCCGGATTTTTTAGCAATATCTTTAATTGTTAACTTTCCCATTTTCACCGCCTTCAGGTAAAACGTTTTACCTAGGATTAGTATACTATACTTTTTACGAAAATCAAACTTTTTTTTCCACAACAGCTCTTTTTTCATCATTTTAGACCATTTAAGTGTAAAAATCATACACAGATACTAAAAAAACTTGCACTAACTCAAAAAAAATGATACTATACCCTGTAAAATCATTATATTTAGGAGGAACAATTACAATGGAAAGATCAATTAAAGATACCACTGCCAATCCAGCACCTTTAGGGCTTTTAGGATTTGGAACAACAACTTTATTATTAAATTTACACAACGCAGGTTTATTTGGATTAAATGACATGATCTTAATGATGGGACTTTTTTACGGAGGATTTGCACAAATAATTGCAGGTATCCAGGAAAATAAAAAAGGGAACACGTTCGGAGCCACAGCATTTACTTCTTATGGGGCTTTCTGGTGGACATTAGTTGGAATTTGGGTATTAAACAAAGCTGAATATCTAGCTGCTAACAGTTTAGCTCTTGGTTCTTATATGTTTGTATGGGGTCTTGTTACATTTATCTTCTTCATCGGTACATTAAATGGAGCTACTATAGGAAAGATAGTTTTCGGTACATTAACTATTTTATTCATATTATTAGGATTCCACTTTGTACTTGAAAGTGCATTATTCGGTACATTAGCTGGATACGTAGGAATCATCTGTGGTTCTTCAGCAATTTATGAAGCAGCAGGATTAATTTTAAACGAAAAATACGGTAAACAAATATTACCACTATAATCAAGAGAGGCTTATCCCGGTTAGGGACAGCCTCTTTTTTTATGGTTATTTGAAAGTATGATTTTTTTCTCTCTCCTAATTTAACAATTCTTAAAGTTTAATAAAGATTTAATCAATCAAATTAAAGTTGTTCTACTCCTGAATAAATGGTACAATTTTCTGTAAAATCATAATATAGGAGGAACAAATTACAATGGAAAGAATAGTTAAAGATACTACGGCTAATCCAGCACCTTTAGGGCTTCTGGGTTTTGGAGCTACAACTTTGTTATTAAATTTACACAACGCAGGTTTATTTGGACTAAATGATATGATCATGATGATGGGACTTTTTTATGGAGGATTTGTACAGATAATTGCAGGTATCCAGGAAAATAAAAAAGGTAACACATTCGGAGCCACAGCATTTACTTCTTACGGTGCTTTCTGGTGGACATTAGTCGGAGTCTGGGTATTAAACAAGAGCGGGTATATGGCAGCTGATCATATTGCTTTAGGCTCTTATATGTTTGTATGGGGGATAGTTACGCTGATCTTCTTTATAGGAACTTTAAACGGTCCAACTATCGGTAAAATAGTTTTTGGATCGGTAACTCTTTTATTCATACTATTAGGGCTGCACTTTTTCTTTGAAAGCGCATTGCTTGGAAAAATTGCAGGATATGTAGGAATCGTAGCAGGTTTATCTGCTATGTATGAAGCCGCTGCACTAATTTTAAATGAAAAATATGGGAAAGTAATACTACCCTTGTAATAGATATGGCCTGTAAAATTTTACAGGCCTATTTATTTATATTTTTTTATCATCTCGCTGAATTTTCTAATTTTTTTTTATAAAATGTGCTATAATATGGATTAGTTAGATCATAGAGGAGGTCGTTATGGAAAAATTATTAAAGGGACATCAAAAATTTAAAGAGATAAAATTCAAAAAAAATAAAGATTTATATTTAAAATTAGTAAAAGATGGGCAGCATCCAGGAACATTGTTTATAGGGTGCAGCGATTCCAGAGTAATTCCGGGCTTGATTACAGGATCTAAACCTGGTGAGCTTTTTACCATTCAAAATGTAGGAAACTTCGTAGCTCCTTATAAACCTGATGAAGATTATCACTCAACAGCTTCAGCAATAGAATATGCAGTGTCAGTCTTAAAGGTAGACGACATAATAGTTTGCGGACATTCCCATTGCGGAGCTATCAAATCCCTCTATAAGGATTTAGATAAAGAGGTAGATTTAGTTCATACAAATAAATGGCTGGAATTAGGTAATGAAGCCAAAAAAGTAGCACAATTAGTAGGAGGATCAGAGGAAGAAAAACTTATTAATACAGAAAAACTCTCTGCTATGTTTCAGCTGGAGAACTTATTGACATACCCGGCAGTAAAAAGAAGAGTCGACGAGGGTTCATTACACCTTCATGTATGGTATTACAAGATAGAAACAGGTGAGATAGAGTATTATGACGATATCAAAGGATCATTCATTCCTATGGACAATTAAAAAACAAAAGATAAAAGGGGTTGTCTCATAGACACCCCTTTTAGTTTATATAATCTATTTAATTTTATAAATAATCTTTAGACGATTTTAATAGATCTAAGAAATATTTCCATACATTCTCAACTGAAGATATAGATAGTTTCTCTTCTGGAGTATGAACATCAAACATATTCGGACCAAATGAGATCATATCACAATCAGGTAATTTTTCACCTAATAATCCACACTCTAACCCTGCATGGATAGCTTTGATCCCGGCTTTTTTACCAGTTGATTTCTCATGAACTTCCAGTGCCATATCCTGTAATTTTGAATTAGGATTAAACTTCCAAGCAGGATAAGTAGCTCCTTGTTCAAATTTGGCTCCTGTAACCACTGCAAGGGTCTCAACTTCCTTTGTTAATAAAGCTTTAGCAGCGTCTACAGAACTTCTAATAGCCGATTGTAACACAACACCTGCATCTTCTGTAGTAAGGACACCTAAGTTAAGTGAAGTCTCCACCAATCCCTCTATATCCAAACTCATTCTTTGAACACCGTTGGGATATAAAAATAGAGTGTTGATAACTCTGTTAGTTGTCTCCAGATCCATGACCTTAGAACTTTCTAACCCTTTTACCTCTGTTATACTAATCTTAACTCCTGCATCTGAAACTCTTAACTCCTCAACTATATCTTTAGCTACATCAGCTAAAATTTCATTTAAAGTTTCTATATCTTTCTTTGCTACAGAGATCAATGCATCTCCCTCACGAGGAATAGCATTAGTTTTTGATCCGCCATTTATCTCTATTAGGTTGATAGTCAATTTATCAGATACAGCCTTTAATATTCTGGCCATGATCTTATTTGAGTTCCCTCTCTGTAATTGAATCTCCATCCCTGAATGACCACCAAATAACCCTCTAACACTTATATTAAAGAATGAATCCAATGCAGCATCAGTATATGTCACAGGAATTGTAAGAGTCGTTCTATTACCACCTGAACAGCTTACATAGATCTCTCCCTCTTCCTCTGTGTCTATATTAAATAAATATTTACCATCCAATAAATTCCCGTCTAAAGCAATAGCTCCAGACATCCCTGTTTCCTCATCAGAAGTAACTAATACTTCTAATTTTGGATGGGGAATATCCTTTGAATCTAATACAGCCAGTGCAAAAGCAACAGCTATACCATTGTCGGCACCTAAGGTAGTTCCCTTAGCTTTTATAAAATCTCCATCGATTAAAAGGTTCAACCCTTCCTTTTCAAAATCAAATTCAGTATCTAGATTCTTTTCCCAGACCATATCCATATGTCCCTGGATAATTATAGCCGGTACCTCCTCATATCCCGGAGTAGCATCTTTTTTTATAATTACATTAAGAGCCTCATCCTGGATAGTCTCTAATCCTCTGGATTTTCCAAAATTTGCTAAATATTCACTTATTTGTTCTTCATGCTTTGACCCTCTAGGAATAGCACTGATCTCCTCGAAAAAATTGAATACCTTTTCAGGTTTTAAACCAGATAAAACGTTCATACTTGTCTCCCCCCGTATATTTAAATTAATGTTGTTGCTATAAATTATCGATTAACTCCTCAAGCTCCTCTTTGTCCTTAATATTCAGATCATATCCTGATTCTAAAATCTTCAAAACATTGGATTCACAGCCTGTCATGGAATTTTTTAGTATTTTAATTAACATTCTTTTATAAAAATCCATATTTCCTCCTAATCTCTAAGGGCTAACGGCATTAAAATATAAGTATAGTTGTCATTATCCATCTCTTTTAGGATAAACATCGAACTGGCATTGGTAGCCTTGATAATTATATTTTTTTCTATATTATTTAAAAAATCTTCTATAAACTTTACATTTAAGGAAGCTTTGAAGTTATCGCCTTCTTTGATTGTATCTAGCTTTTGCGTAGTTTTAGCACTTCCAGAAGATACCGATATTTTCAGTTTATTCCCATTAAAATCAAAATATGCACCATTTTTTGTCTCTTGATTTCTTTTGGCAATAGTAAGAACTTTTTTTAGTGCTGATTTTAATTCTTTTAAATTCATCTCAATTGTCTTACTAGAGTTCATACTGCCTAAAATAGCATTGTAATCGGGGAATGCCAGGTCTACCAATCTGATGGAAAAAACTAATTTTTCAGATTTCACTCTCAACTGACTTCCGTCAATAAAGAAATTTAAGGTTTCCTTGCTCCCTCTGAAAAGTTTGCTTAGAATAGTAGCTCCCTCTAAGGGGATAGATATCTCTTTGTTCAGTTTAGTCTCACTCTCTAGAACATAGTGGGTAAGTCTGTATGAATCTGTAGTGATCAAATAAATTTTATTGTCCTCTAATTTCATCCTAATGGTATTAATAGCTAAATTTTCAGGAGTCATAGAAGCTGAAAATAATACCTTATCAAAAGCTTCTACCAATGTATTCGCCTCAATATCTAAAAGTGAATCACCACCCAATATATTTAATTTTGGATATTCATCACTGTCCAGAGTTGTAAATTCGGCGTTATGGATAAACAACTTGTTTTCAGTGGCACTGACCTCTATCTCATCCTGATTTAATAATTTTATATATTCTAAAACCAATCCAATTTTAAAGACAACAATTCCTTCCTCTATAATTTCACCTTTTAAATATGACTTTATAGTCGTTTCTAGTGTTGTTCCGGTAAATCTAATTTCATTATTTTTTACTTCTAATTTAGCCCCTGATATTACAGGTCTTATGGAATTATCCTTAATCACTAAAGATAAGTCACTTAGGTTGTGAATCAATTCGTTTCTATTGATTTTGATTTTCATTTCTACCTCCAAAAAATCCTTTATGCAAATTTATAGTATATCCATCATAGGACTATAATTTTTTTAGGATTGTATTCCTTGTGTTTACTGCCTTTTATAATTAGCTCTGTATTCGTTACATTATACAACATCGACAGGTATTTTTCTATGATTAGGTATAAATTTTTAGTAATACTTATATATATATCACTTTTTTGAATTTTTGACTCCGTTATTGTTTCTTCTTTTTCTATTCTTTGACACGATTTATTGATCACTATTGTCCGTTTTTTTAGTCAACGCTAATTTAACATTCTAAAATGGTATCTCGATCTAATCCATCTAAACATTATTTTGTATATTCATATTTAACAAAAATTTATTTTTTTAATTTCGACTTAACATTTAAATTAAAGTAAAATATGATAATTATCTTTAGGAGGTGAAAATATTTAATATGAAATTAGAGAAATTTAGCAGCAGTTGCCCTTTGGATTGCTATGATATGTGTAAGTTTGATGTCTATAAAAGTGAGGGAAAGGTTGTAAAAATCCTTGGAAGCAAGGAAAATTCATTTACAAAAGGTATAATTTGTCCTAAAGGGATAAAGCATATGGAAAGACTATACAGCAAGGACAGGATAAAAAAACCTCTAATGAAGATAGATGATACCTGGAAGGAGATCTCCTTTGAAAAAGCTGTTGATATTGTAAGTGAGAGGCTAGCCTGTTACAAGGAAAACCATGGAAGTTCTTCAGTTCTCCATTATTTTCAGTCTGGAACGACAGGCTTTCTTAAAAAAATTGAAGATGTTTTCTTCAACTTTTATGGGGGTATAACCACTTCCAAAGGAAGTACATGCTGGGGAGCCGGCAATCAAGCTCAGGAGTATGATTTTGGAGGGAAGAGAAGCAGTAATATAAATGATATATTAAACTCTAAAATAGTAATACTATGGGGAAAACCCATTTAATACATCTATCCACCTCCATGAAAGGATCCTCGCTGCCAGAAAAAATAACGTAAAGATAGTAACAGTGGACCCTAGAATAAACGAATCCAGTAAGTTTGCAGATATTCATATCTCCCCTAATCCTTCAACAGATGGTGCTCTGGCCATGGCAGTAACAAAGTATATTATCCACAACAAGGGATATGAAAAAGAATATTTAAAAAAACATGTAGTGGGATTTGAAGAATATTTTAAATATCTAAATGGTCTTACTATGGAATACCTTGTTAAGGAAACGGGAGTATTCAGTGCAGTGTCTATCCTGATAAAACACTTCCTGAAGACTTAGTTTATATGTTCTCCGGCTGGCACCATAAACATGGAAATCCAAATTTCCTTACTTTTAACGGGTCTTCCGAGATGGGAGGACAGGCTGCATTTTATGACACTTTTATAAAGATAGATAAGGTCTATTAATTTAAAAAAGAAAATGATCCTTTTAAATGAAACAAGTAGAAGAAGAGTTTGGAGTTAATGTAAAAATTTTAAATCTGTGAAATCCTGTATCAAAAACGATAACTCTTTTACTCAATACTAAAGTTTTTTGGTTCATTGTCAGCTTTTGAAATGAATCAATCAAAAAAAATACAATTTTCTAAAAAACACTTCCATATATCAAAAAAAAAAAGTATAATAATATGTACAAAAAAAATAAAGAGTAACATTTATACAAACTATAATAATTGGAGGAGTGGGATGAAAAAAGTACTAGTAATTAATACAGGTGGAACCATTGGAATGGTTCATATTGAGAAAGGAAATCCATTGAGCCCGTTAAAACCCGCAGAAGATTGGAATGAGATTGCGGCAAATTATCCACTTTTAAATAATTTTGATACTGGATATATTCAGGTAAAAGAACTTATCGATTCTTCAGACATGAATCCAAAAATTTGGATTGAGATAGCCCAGATAATAGAAAAAAATTATGACATATATTGTGGATTTGTTGTTTTACATGGGACAGACACAATGGCTTTTACAGCTTCTGCCCTCTCATTTATGCTGAATAACTTGAGTAAACCTGTAGTCTTAACCGGATCTCAGGTACCTCTTGAAAATCCCAGAAGTGATGCACTTCAAAACCTGGTAACGGCTATCCAGATAGCAGGATCAGAGTTATACAACATCACTTTAGTTCCTGAAGTCTCTATCTTCTTTAGAGATCATCTCCTTAGAGGAAACAGATCCAGAAAGTTAGATGCAAGTAACTACTACGGTTTTTCAACACCTAACTACCCAAATTTAGGAGTAGCAGGATCAGATATAAAGATAGATAAATCAAAAATTAGAAAACCATCGGAAAAAGAGTTCTTTGTAGATTATTCAATGGATACAAATGTATTGGTCTTTGATATATTTCCGGGATTCAACCCTGAAATATTAAAGAAGATATTTAAAACCAATGATATCAAGGGACTTATCTTAAAAACCTATGGAAATGGAAACGCTCCTACAAGTGATGCTTTCGTTTCTGTTATCAAAGAAATCATAGATTCAGGTGTTACCGTTGTGAATATCAGCCAATGCCCTACTGGGATGGTTAAAATGGGGCTCTATGATGCCAGCACAAGACTTTTAGATGCAGGGGTAGTCAGTGGTATGGATCTTACTCCGGAAGCAGCTATTGCCAAACTTATGCACCTTTTAGGGAAGGGAATGGACAGTAAATCTATTGGAGAAGCTATCCAGCTTGATATCTGTGGAGAGCAGAGTCTAGACCTTCTTACTTACCGGCTGGATGATGCCAATGAAGGAGTTACTTCTAAATCATTTGAGATAGTTCTTCCAGGGGAGGTAGATCCCTCTAAGATAAAAAGAACCAGATTTAGAGTTAGAAATATAAGCTCTTCCGATCCCATAGATCTAAGTGTAACTATTAAGGGAGAAACTGAGTTACCTCTAATAAATTCCATAAAAACTTTAACCAGAGATGGGGAGACAGCTGATTTTTTAATTAGTTTCGATCATTCTACCGCTCAGATTTTAGAAGAAGGCACAAAAATTTATTTCAATATTGAATCCCAGAGAAAAATTTCTTGGGATAGGGTAGTCTTTGAAATTTTTATAGACAAGTATTAAAAACAAAAAGTGATAGATTAAGTATGCATACTTAATCTATCACTTTTTTATCACCCGAAAAATTATAAATTAATTCTAAAATCTTAGTGAAGCTCATCTGGGTACAACATCATGTTGCTTTTTTTATTCATCATCCTCATCTACCTCATAACTTATCCTGCTGGTAACACTCCCGTCTTTTCCGTAGGAAACAGCATCTCCAGTCATAACGTCATCTTTAAATCGGACTTCAAATTTAATAGCTGAATTTTCATAATATTCTGTCAGCATCCCGTTTAACCTTCCCTGGTTGTAATTCTCTACTATTTTTTTATTTCCGTTGGAATAATACTGATATTTTGTCCCATCTAACTTATTTTCAACAAAATTCATCTTCGATCTCAAATTACCATCTTCATAGTAAAATAAAAATTCTCCATCAAATTCCCCGTTTTTAAAAGTTCCAAAGGCTTTTTTATTTTTATTCTCATAATAAGACCTAGCCTCACCTGTATAGAGTTTTTCATTTTTATAGTAAAGACCGTCTTTCTCCTTTAGGTTGTTAAATTTTGTTTCTTTGATAAAAAAATCAAGGCTTGTACACCCTCCTAAAATTAATAATATCAGAATAATCATAGATTGTTTTAACTTCATATTCCACCTCCCTGCTTATTATACAGTTTTTAAAAAATTATTTCTAGAATAATTTAAAGTTGAATTTATTTTTTTTTTCTACTATACTTATAATAAAAGGAAAAATATGGAGGAGCCTATGAGTTTATTTGGAATTAAAGAAAAAGAGAAAATTGCTGAGTTAAATGTATTGATCGATAGCCTGCAAAAAGAAATAATAGAAAGTAAGACCAAAGAGGAGGAGTTAGTAAACCTCATCCAGGAAAAAGATAAAAAAATAGAGAAAATATCTAAATCTCCCCATGACAGACAATTTGAAAAGATCACCTTAGAGTTTGATAAGGTAAAAAAAGAAAATACAGATCTAAAAATTTTAAATGAAAATTTTAGGTTAGAAAATATGAAATTGATGGCTGAAAATCATGAAATCATTGAAAAAATAACAGAAATTGAAAAGATGGCAAATAGTTTAAGGGAAGAAAATCAGGTTTTAAAACAATCTAAAGAAACTGAAACAGTGATAGAAGAACCTCGATATAGAGTTTTAATTAAGGATCTCTATTCGGCAAGAAAACATGACGAATTTAAGAAGATCTGTGAAAATTCAGGATACATATATGTAAGTGAGTTAGAAAATTTAAATTTTGAAAAATTAATAGCAGACGGGATCTCTAAAACAAAAATAAACAATGCTGAAAATGAATATATCAAATTTAAAAATGGCGAATTTAATTCCGATATCGAGGAATACTTAGTTTACGGACATAAAGTATCCAAAGTATTTTTCAGATACAGAAGTTTTGTTTCCTACCTTACAGAAATAGGAATGAAGTTTATCTATCAATTAGAAAGCTTTAATTTTGAAGCTCTAAAAGAGGAAAACTTTACCCCTGCACAGATAGAAAAATTAAAAGAAAAACTAGCTGAATATAATGAATTAAGAAAAAAATAATTTTATTTGGGAGGAAATATGAAAAAAAGTTTTGCAAGTGACAACTACAGCGGAGTACATCCTAATATTATGAAAAGCTTAATC
This sequence comes from Fusobacteria bacterium ZRK30, assembly GCA_024628785.1. Taxonomy (NCBI): domain Bacteria; kingdom Fusobacteriati; phylum Fusobacteriota; species Fusobacteria bacterium ZRK30. The sequence goes on along the minus strand of CP102404.1, from coordinate 620,556 downwards.
GATGCCAACAGTGGTCATCAATCTCCATATGGAGGAGATGAATACACCACAAAAGCCAAGCAAAAGTTCAATGAAGTATTTGGCCCGGTAGAAACCTTATTCGTATACAACGGAACTGCATCAAATGTTTTTGCTCTGGATATAATGAAGGAGATAGGCAGCGCTGTTATCTGTCCTGAAACTGCTCATATATTTACAGACGAGACCGGCTCTACAGCTAAAGTGACCGGGATGCAGATGTTAACCGTCCCTACTACAAACGGAAAATTAGACATAGAAAAAGCTAAAAAATACCTATTGTTTAAAGATACTTTTCATAGACCCAGCCCGTCTATCATCTCCATCAGCCAGGCCACAGAAAATGGAACTATCTATACTTTAGACGAGATCAGAGAGATTTCTGATTTTGCTAAAAAACATGGAATGTATCTTCACATGGATGGTGCCAGAATTTCCAATGCCGCAGTGGCTTTAGAATGTTCATTGGAGGAGATGACAAGGGGATGCGGAGTAGATATTCTTTCCTTTGGAGGCACTAAAAACGGTATTATGTTTGGCGAAGCTTTGGTTATCTTTAATGAAAAACTAAAAGACAAAGTAAAAGAATTTGAATACCTCAGAAAGCAAAATTTACAGCTTCATTCAAAGATGAGATATATCTCGGCTCAATACCTAACCCTTTTAGAGGGTAATCTTTGGCATGAAAATGCCAAAGCTGGAAATGAGATGGCAAAGTATCTAGAAACTGAACTCCTAAAAATTGATATTTCTATAACCAACGAGGTCAGAGGAAATACTGTTTTTGCAATTTTACCTGAAAAAATTATAGAACCATTACAGGAATTTTGTTATTTCTATGTCTGGGATCCCAATACTTCAGAGGTCAGATTCGTTATGTCCTTTGATATTCTAAAGGAAGACATAGACCTTTTCATAGAAAAAATAAAAGAATTAGTAAGTAAATAAATAAAAATAGGAGGGAAGTTCAGATGAACTTTCCTCCTATTTATTTATGCTAAGCTATCATCTGCAACATGATATTGAGGGTCTTCCAATACATTTACCTCTATGATTTCCTCTGCATTTTTTAATAATACTAAACAATCTGGACTGAGATGTTTTAGATGAATTTTTTTTCCTAACTCACTATATTTTTCTGTGATGGCATTTATTGCCTCAATGGCAGAATGATCACTTATATGAGAATTAGCAAAATCAATATATACTTCCTTTGGATCTTCCTTTGGAGTAAATATCTCCTTGAAACTTACTGCTGAACCAAAGAATAACGGCCCGTCTAATCTGTATACTTTTGCACCATCTTCTCTAACTTCAGTTCTGGCACCAATTTTTTTACCTTTTTCCCAGGCAAAAATTAATGCTGATATGATAACACCGATAATTACTGCAAGAGCCAGGTCATGTAAAACTGTAATAATTGCAACGATCAATATTATAACGATATCTTTTGTGGGAACTTTTTTTCTTAACTTTAAACTATCCCAGGCAAAAGTTTCTATAACTACCATGAACATTACTCCTACAAGGGCTGCTAGTGGAATAATTTCGATTATCTTAGAACCAAATAAAACAAATGATAAAAGTGATAACGCTGTGGCAATCCCTGAAAGTCTCCCTCTACCATTACTGGTAATATTAACAATTGACTGACCGATCATAGCACAACCACCGGTACCACCCATAAATCCATTGAGGAGATTTCCTATTCCCTGTCCAATACATTCACGGTTCCCCTGTCCTCTGGTATCTGTAAGGTCATCAACCAGTGAAAGTGTCAACAGTGATTCAATAAGTCCAACCAATGCAGCTGTTACTGCAAACGGAACTATGATCTCTAGAGTTTCAAGGTTGATTGGCAGGTTAGGAATATGAAATTGCGGTAACCCGCCAGATATTCCACCTTTAGCAAATTCTTTAACATTAGGCATATGAATTCCTATTTTATTTAACCACATAGCTAAACCAGTTGTTACTACTATTCCTACAAGAGATGCCGGTATAGCTTTTGTAAATTTTGGTAAAAAATGAACTATTGCCATAGTTAACAATACTAAAGCTACCATTACATATAGCTGTGCCCCTTGCATCAATTTCCCATCAACTTTGAATTGATTTAATTGAGCTAAGAAGATCACGATAGCTAAACCATTTACAAACCCTAAAATTACCGGATGGGGAATCATACGTGCAAATTTCCCTAATTTAAATACACCTGTCAGTATTTGTATTAAACCCATCAATACCACTGTGGCAAATAGATATTCTACCCCATGTCTGGCAACTAAAGCTACAAAAACTACCGCCACACTTCCGGCTGCTCCAGAGATCATCCCAGGACGTCCCCCAAATATTGAAGCACAAAGACCGATGATAACCGATGCATGAAGACCTATTAATGGGTCGATTCCGGCTACAAAGGCAAAAGCTATAACTTCTGGAACTAAAGCTAAAGCTACTGTAATACCTGCAAGAACTTCATTCTTGAGGTTTATATTACGAATTATTGATATCATTTTTCCTCCCTATTTTTTAAAAACATATAATTTTATATACAAACAATATTGTATCATCTTCTTTAAAGTTTTACAACTTTTCTTAGATAAATCTTAGGAATTTAAATTTTATAAAATAAAATAGGGTAGATAAATCTACCCTATCCCTATTATCTATTGTAGTTATTTACGATTATTTCCTTAACTACATTATGAATATTCTTTAAACCTTCCTTATCATAATCTTTGGTATCCACTACCTTCCCAATGATCAACTTTACACTTTTATTTTTAAACATCTTAACACTCTTTTTATTTTGAATGTCATAGGTACCCTTTAATGTGATTGGTATAATTTTTGCCTTAGAATCAATGGCAACCTTAAATCCACCATTTTTAAACTCTCCTATCTCTCCAGTATCAGATCTGGTTCCTTCTGGAAAAACCAGCATAGGGTAACCATCTTTGATAAATTTCACAGATTTTCTTATAGCTTTTATCCCTTCTCTGGGATTTTTTCTATCTATAAATATAGAGTTAGTAATCGGTATCCAGGTTTTAAAAAACATCCAGGTTTCCATCTCTTTTTTAGCCATAAATCCAGGTACAAAAGGAAAATATCCTTGAATAGCAGGAATATCTATATTACTTTGATGGTTGGATATTAAAACCATAGGTTCATCCATAGAAAGGCTCTTAAACTCCTCCTCATCTTCATAGATGACTTCTACGTTAGAATTAGTTCTCTCAATAATTCCCCTTCCAAATCCTCTAAATAGATCTCTAGCATAAAAAACACGATCTTTTTCAACATCTATTTTTTTCACCTTAGACAGTTTAAATATGTTCAGTTTTAAAAAGTATAAAAATCCAAATAATGTTACTCTTAATAATGTCATTGCCTTCCTCCTATCTTTTAAATTACACCTGTCATTTTAACACCTTAAGTCAGTAAAGTCAACGAATATAAGTTTTTTTTACATTATTGGCGAAAGAAGTTTTGAAACCGATTCTTTAAACCGGATTACGAAATTTCTATTTTTATATTTTTTAGAAGTAATCAGGGTAGAGCTCTCGATATCCTCTAAAAAAGCCTCCTTCAATTGAAGTGCTATCTCAGGATCATAGATAAAAACATTTATCTCAAAATTCAATAAAAAACTCCTGATATCCATATTAGTAGATCCGATAGTACAAATTTCATCATCAACTATCACAACTTTGGAGTGTAAAAATCCATTGTCATAGGTGTAGCACTTAGCTCCTAACTTAACCAGATCTCCAATATAGGAGAGGGTTGCCCAGTAGACAAAAATATGGTCAGGTTTAGAGGGAATCATAATATTTACTTCTATCCCACCCATAACAGCAATTTTTAAGGCATTTAAGATAGCCTCATCGGGGATAAAATACGGTGTCTGTATATAGATATTTTTTTTTGCCCCTGTAATCATCTTAAAGATACCATTTTTTATAAATGGCTCTTCATAGTCCGGACCGCTGCTGACTATCTGTAGATCACTATGGCCACTGCTTTTTTCAAAGTGGAGGTAATCATCTATGGAATAATTTAATTTCTTCTTCCTTCTCTTAAAAAATGATTTTTGTTCCCTCATAAAATCCAGGTTTATTAAAAATTCTTTTTCTAATCCTAAAACCCCAGATCCCTTTATCCGGAGGTGGGTATCCCTCCAATAACCAATTTTTTTATTTTCCCCTAAATATTCATCACCTATATTCATACCACCTAAAAAACCGCACTTCCCATCAACCAAAACTATTTTTTTATGAGTTCTATAGTTAGCTCTCAGACCAAATCGGGAAAATAACGGAGGAAAAAAGTTAAGTACCTCCCCCCCTGCATCCTGAAGTCTTTGAAAAAAACTATTGGATACGTGAATACAACCCATACCATCATAGATCAGCTTTACCTCTACTCCTTTTTCAGCTTTGTTTATCAGCAGATCCATAATTTCATTACCTATATCATCATTTTCAAAGATATAGTATTCCATATGAATATATCTTTCAGCAGAACTGATCGATTCTTTGAGATCCTTAAAGAGGTTCTCCCCATGATTATATAATTTAATATCATTTTTGGTTCTTAAATAGGCATGATTCTTTACATTAAATAACTGAATCAGGTTGTTCTGCGGGTGGGAGCTTGTATCACTCACTATGTCCTGTTTAAATTTCTTCTTATCAAATGAAAATTTTTTATAATATTTACGGGTAAACCTTCTTTTTCTTAGACTTAATCCAAAAAAAAGATAGAGAATAAAACCAAATATATGAGTTAAGCTAAGGATAAGAATCCATATTATAGTACTTGTATTTTTTTTTTTTTCAAAGAATATAATGATGATAATAAAGATAATATTTAATATATAAACCCCTGTCAAAATACTATTCATAGAATCGCACTCTTATTTTTTCCATTCTTTTTCTGTTTACCCCAAAATCACTATATCCAGTTCTAGCTAAAGATCTGATATGGATAATATTTTTGCCCTCAGGAAAGTAAAATTCCACATCATCTACAAATTTAAAAAATGATGATCTTACCTCTACATGGATATATTCATCACTTTTTTCTACAATAGTGGTATTTTTTAATCCCTTTAAAATTACAGTGATCTTTTCTACAGCAAGGTCTCTTGTAATATTATTATAAACAATAGGCTCTATGTAGTGGGAGTCCTCCTTAGGGGCCATAGAGGACACACAGTTTGGAGTGGTTGGACACGGGTAAAATTTTCCTTCTGTTATTCCTATTTCTTTTTTTGTAGCAGAAGTACATCCTACAAGTAATAGCAGTGATATTGTCAATATATATTTCATAATCTTCCTCCTTATATCCTACATACATTTTTTAATCCTTATTTTAAATAGATCTTTTCTCAGTCTAAGTATACCCAAATTTAGCCTGAGATTCAATTAATTTAATATAAAAAGGAGCCAGAAAATTCCAGCTCCCAATAATTAAATTTAAACTATTTATTCTTTTTTTTCAATAATTCTTTTCCAGAGATTCCAGGATTAGTCATATTATATACATCTAATATAACGTCTAATTCCTCATTAGTTAATAATCCTTTTTCTACTGTAAGTTCTCTTACTGTTCTACCTGTTTTTAATGACTCTTTAGCAACCTCAGATGCATTTTTATACCCTACATGAGGATTAATAGCAGTGATGATTCCAATTGAACTTTGAACCATCTCTTCAGTTCTATCTGCATTAGGAGTGATTCCCTTGATACAGTTGTAGTTCAATGTTTGAGCACCATTTTTTAAGATTTGAATAGATTGGAATAAGTTAAAGAACAACACTGGTTCAAATACATTTAATTCCAATTGTCCTGCTTCTGCAGCCTTAGTTATTGTAAGATCATTTCCAAATATTTGGAATGAAACTTGACTCATTACTTCGGGAATAACTGGATTTACTTTTCCTGGCATGATAGATGATCCTGGTTGTCTCATAGGTAAGTTGATTTCAAAGAATCCAGCTCTAGGTCCAGATGCCATCAATCTAAGGTCATTTGACATCTTAGATAAGTTTACAGCACACACTTTTAATGCCGATGATAACCATACAAAACCATCTAAGTTTCTAGTCCCATCTACAAGGTCTGTACTCTGCTTAAAGTCCATCCCCGTTACTTCACCTAATTTAGCAGCGATATCTTTTACATATGTAGTATCTGCATTTAATCCAGTTCCTACTGCTGTAGCTCCCATATTAACAAAGTAAAAATCTTCTAACGTTTCTTTTATTCTTTTTATGTCTCTTCTTATCGGTCTGGCATAAGCTTTGAATTCTTGTCCCAATCTAATAGGGATGGCGTCTTGAAGATGAGTTCTTCCCATCTTGATAACATGATCAAATTCAGCACCTTTTTCATATAAAGATTCTTTTAAAGCTTCTAATTCACTTAATAATGATTCACATAATTGAATTACAGTTAATTTTCCACTTGTAGGAATTACATCATTTGTTGATTGCCCGTAATTAGCATGATCATTAGGAGTAACAAATTCATATTTTCCTAATTTTCCACCCATAAGTTCATTGGCTCTATTAGCAATAACTTCATTGATATTCATATTCATAGAAGTTCCTGCTCCACCTTGAATTACATCTGTAATAAATTGATCATGGAATTTACCATCTATGATCTCTTCACTAGCTTGAATCATCGCTTCAGCAACATCTTTCTCTATTACTCCAGCTTCTAAGTTCATAAGTGATGTAGCTTTCTTTACCATTGCCATTGATTTTATAAATGTAGATGATAATTTATATCCTGTGATACCAAAGTTATTTCTCCCTCTGAGTGATTGGATTCCATAATATGCATTTGCAGGGACTTCCATTGTTCCCAATGAGTCTCCTTCAGTCCTAAATTTAATCATTTTAATTCCCCTTTTAATATTTAATATTTTAAATTAAACTTACATAATTAAATTATGTCTCTCTCCTAAATCAAACAGGAAAATATATAAGTTTTATTTTAATTATTGATGTTTTATAATAATTAAATTTTTTTAAACACTAAATTTTTCTTTAAATCTTTATCTGAAAATAGTGCTAAAATTTAAATTATTATTTTCTAACTAAGTTGTTCTCTATAGCGATCTTTTTAACAGTTTCAGCTACTACTGATGCTACTCTTTCATCAAATGGACTAGGAATAATGTAATCTGCTCTTAATTCCTCTTCCTTTAATACGTTAGCAATACCGTAGGCAGCTGCTATCTTCATCTCATCGTTAATTACTGTAGCTCCAGCTTCTAATGCCCCTTTGAACAATCCTGGGAATGCCAATACATTGTTTACTTGGTTAGGGTAATCCGATCTTCCTGTTCCTACTACTGCTGCTCCAGCTTCTAATGCATCTTCAGGCATGATCTCAGGTGTAGGGTTTGCCATAGCTAAGATAATAGGATCTGCATTCATTGTTCTAACCATATCTTTAGTTACCATTCCTGCTGCAGATACTCCTACAAATACATCTGTTCCCTTAATCATCCCGGCAACTGTATCTTCCTCTAAATTTTCTGGTGTATCAATGATATTTTGATCCAATAGTTCCTTTACTAAGAATCTATATTTGTCATATTTATCCTGCATTACAACACCCTTTGAGTTATAAGCATATAATGATTTAACTCCTAATCCCTTAAGCATTCTGGCGATAGATGATCCCGCAGAACCAGTTCCTATCATAGAAACTTTTAGGTCAGAGATATTCTTTCCTAATAATTTAGCTGAGTTTATTACTGCTGCTGTAGTAACTATTGCTGTACCATGCTGATCATCATGGAATACAGGAATATCTAGCTCTTCGATTAATCTTCTTTCAATTTCAACACATTTAGGTGCTGCTATATCCTCTAAGTTTATTCCACCAAAAGTAGGTGCTAATAACTTACAAGTTTTGATGATTTCTTCAGTATCTGTAGTATCTAAACAGATAGGAAATGCATCTACTCCTCCGAATTCTTTGAATAAAATTGCTTTTCCTTCCATTACAGGCAGTGCTGCTTCAGGACCGATATCTCCTAATCCTAATACTGCTGTACCGTCAGTGATTACTGCAACCATATTTCCTTTAGATGTATACTTATAAACATCACTTTTATTTTCTGCTATCTTCTTACAAGGTTCTGCTACACCTGGTGAATAAGCTAAACTTAAATCATCTCCATTTTTAACACTTACCTTTGAAATAACTTCAATCTTACCCTTGTTTTCGATGTGCAATTTTAACGATTCTTCATATACTGACATAGTTATACTCCTCCGTTTTTCTTATTTTAATGACTCTTATCCTTAGTTTATCTCTATAAATGGTTTTTTACTAGCTTTTTTTAATTTATTTATTATTTTTTTAATTTTATAAATTAATTTTCCAACCATGCTCTTCCCAGCCATCTTATAGAAAACTTTCAAATTATTTTATATTGCTTTCCCAATATTTTTGATAATCATTGAAATAAAATTCGACTTAATTCTAAACTATTTTACTTTTTTTATTTAATTTAATGACAGTTAAAAAAATATGTACAATTTCGGTTTTTCTAACTAAATGTATATTACAAAAAGTCATAAAAAATGTCAACATATTTTTGAATAAAATTATTCATTTTTTTTATTTTGAAGAATAAAATTCTTATTTCGATCAAAATTAATAATAAAATACAGAATAGAACTCCACTTTTTTCTTTAGAATTCTTGACAAATTAGGGGAAAAATTATATCCTAAATCAAATATAAAAAAATAAGTTTTTTTAAGGGAACAGGCTATTTTAAAGGTAATTAGAAGGAGGAGACATGAAAAAAAATAAGTTTAATTTAGAAGATAAAATTCAAAATATGGTATCAAATCTTCCACCAAAACAGAGGAAGCTGGCAGGGTATATTTTGAAGAATCTGAAGCCATGTGCCTTCATGACTTCTACAGCTCTAGGTATAGCCGCAGGAGTAAGTGAATCCACAGTAATAAGGTTTGCTTCATATATGGGATATAAAGGGTACCCTGATTTTCAACAGGAGCTGAGAGAATCTCTGAAAAATGAATTGTCTGCCTTGGATAAGTTTTCCATAGAAAAAGTTGAAGATACTTCTACTGTCTACCAGGACATCTTTGAATCAGAAGTAGGAATAATCAACAGGACACTAAAGGAGTTATCTTCTGAAACTTTTAATAATGCAGTGGAAGCCCTTTATGATAAAGAAAGTATACTCACAGTAGGATTTAAGGGGTCATATTGCCTTTCTAGCTATGCAGGATATAACCTCAGTAAGATTCATGCTAAGGTGCAGATTATAGATGAATGGAATGAGAGGTGGTTTAATTATTTAAACGATCTCAGTGACAATACTGCAGCTATACTCTTTGGATTCCCAAGGTATCCCCAGAATGTAGTGACAATAGCAGAAACTTTAAAAAAAAGGAAAGTATCGCTCATAGTTGTCACAGACAGCGTCGTATCGCCTCTAGCAGAATATGCAGATTTTTTATTTATTATCCCTGTAAAAAAGGCCTTCTTTGTAGATCATCTTTCTGCAGTGATGTGTCTTATCAACGCTCTAATCTTTTCCCTTTCTTATAAAGATAAAGACAAGACGGAAAAGTACCTTAAAAGGTTTGAAAAGTTTGCAAATGAAAATAATTTCTTTGTTAAAAGTGATTAAAAAAACATTTAAAATAAAAAATCCCTCCTAATTACCCTAATATAATATACTAGAGTAATTAAGTGAGGGATTAGATAAGAAAAATCATTTATACTACTAAAGATTCTATAATTCTTCTAAATTAATCTTCACGATTAAATTCTTTTTGACCCATCTCATAAAGATCATTTCCATAGATGTCATTTATAACGATAGCAGGAAAATCTACTACTTCCATCTTTCTGATAGCTTCTGCTCCTAAATCATCATATGCAATAACTTCAGCTTTTTGAATAGACTTTGCTATAAGAGCTGCTGCTCCACCTACTGCTGCGAAATATACAGCTTTATGTTTTTTTATATATCCCTTTACTTCATCACTTCTAGCACCCTTTCCAATCATTCCTTTTAATCCAACTTCGATTAATCTTGGTGCATATGGATCCATTCTATAAGAAGTTGTCGGTCCTGCACTTCCAATTGCATTTCCCGGCTTAGCAGGAGTTGGTCCTACATAATAAATTATTTGTCCTTTTGGATCAAATGGTAATTCCTTTCCCTCGTCTAATAATTTAACTAATCTTGCATGAGCTGCATCCCTTGCTGTATATATAGTTCCAGAGATCAGCACTGTATCTCCTGTTTTTAATTTTTCTACATCACTATCTTTTAATGGTGTTGTTAATTTCATTCTAAACCTCCATATATTAAATTCTAAAATTCTTTTATGTTGAGTATTATAAATTAATTTAAAATATTCAACATAAATTTTATTTTTTATTCGTAGTTTAATTTATCAATTCCAATAATTTTAAGACACTCTTATAAGATTATTTCTTTATGTCTAGCAGCATGACAGTTTAAGTTAATAGCAACTGGTAATGACGCAATATGACAAGGATAAGTTTCTACCTTTACTGATAGTGCTGTATTTCTTCCACCTAACCCCATAGGTCCTACTCCTGTTTTATTTACTAACTCCAATAATTCATCTTCTAATTTAGCATTTATAGGATTAGAACTGCTGTCATTTACATCTCTCATTAAAGATTCTTTAGCTAATAATGCAGCTTTTTCAAAAGAACCTCCGATTCCTACACCTACAATGATTGGAGGACATGGATTCCCACCAGCTTTTTTAATTGTTTCTACAACAAATTCCTTAATTCCTTCAATACCGTCAGCTGGCTTTAACATTCTTATAGCACTCATGTTTTCACTTCCGCCACCCTTTGGAGCTACGATAATTTTCACTTTATCGCTTCCAGGTACTAACTTAGTATGGATGATTCCAGGTGTATTATCCTTTGTATTTACTCTGTCCAATGGATCTTTTACAACTGATTTTCTCAAGAATCCTTTTTCATAACCTCTTCTGATCCCTTCGTTTACAGCTTCATAGATATCTCCATCCATATAAACCTCTGTACCAATCTCTAAAAATACTACTACTATTCCAGTATCCTGACACATAGGCACTTCATTTTCCTGAGCAATTTCATGATTAGTTACTATTTGCTTTAATATATTTTTCCCTACAGGAGAATCTTCAGTTTCAGCAATTTTTTTTAAATTATTTAAAACATCTGAACCCAGGTAAAAATTTGCTTCCATACACATTTTCTCTACAGCATTCGTCACTTTATTTAAATCTAAATTTTTCATACAACCACCTCTTAAATTATTTAGCACGATATCAATTTAATCTTCCCAATATCACTTTTTTAACATTTTTAATCATCATCAAACAATTTTCACTTTAATACTACACTATTTAACTTTTTTTTTCAATGAACTTAACAACACTTTAAAAATATATATACATCTTAACAAAAGTAATAAATTATATATATGCTTTTATTAAATTTCATTGTGAATAGAGGAAAAATAAAGTATAATAAATCGAACATATTTATGCAGGAGGGAATGATTTGGAAATTTTTAAAAATGTAAATTATAACAATTATGCACTTTGGATGGGCGATAATATAAATAAAAAATTAAATATTCCTACAAAAAACGAGTTAGCCTTAACGATCTATAAGGAACTCAGCGAGGATACAAAAGAAAAGGTAGAAAACAGGGAGAGATTGACCGAAGTTTCCCAGGTATTTTTAGACAGTGCTACTGGAAATATGATGAATTTAATCTCACTTCTCAGCAGCGAATTAGAATTAGAAGGGAAATCAAATCCCTATTCCTATCTTTCAGAGATCGGTGCTATAGACACTATAATCACCCACGACCATTCTGAAATTTTAGAATCTATATGGAAAGAAGGAGAGATCCATAATGTCTTTTGCGAAAAAGAGATCACAAGATCCAATGTTAATTTATTTAAGATCTTAGGAGATTATAATCATACAGAAAGGATTATATTAACCTCTCAAAATATGAGAAAGGTTAAAAAATTGAAGTTATACAATCATTTTTGGGAAAAGTTAAACAAAGAATTAGAAAATAAAAATTTGATCTTACTGGGAGTTAACCTGGATGAAGATACCAAAGATATTCTTAGCTTGGTATTTTCTAAAACAGATTTATCCAATACAGCTAGATATTTTGTAACTTCTAACCCTATCTCTTTGGAAGATGAATCATGGTTAATTTCAAATGAATTCGAATTTATCTACGAAGATGATTTAAATTTTGTAAAAAAAATGGCTTTATATTTTAATAATGAAAGCATCGACCCCATTAAAAAAAAGGTTGAAGCAGTTGAAGAATGTGAATTAAATTCTACAATTTCAGAGGAAGTTACAGCAATAGATGAAAAAGCAGATAATCTAGAGATCCATGAGATCCCTACAGAAACAGAAAAAGAAAAAGCTGTAGTTGAGGAACCTTGCGAGACTGTAGAAAATAATTTAGAAGTTGAAACTATAGATATCGAATCAACTGAACTAAAGGAAGAAGTCATAGTAACAGACGAAAAAACAGATAACCTGGAGATCCATGAGGTTCCTACAGAAAAGGAAGAAACAATAACTGAGGACACCTTTGAGACTGTAGAAGAAAATGTAAAGATTAAAACAATAGAGAATGGATCAACAGAAGTTCAAGACGAGTTCACGATAGAAGAAAACACTCTTGAAGATGTAGAAGTTAAAACAGCAGAGAACGAATCGATAGAAGAGGAATATATCGTAGAAAACTTAGAAATCCCCCTATACCTGGATGGGAACACACTAAAAGGGGAGATAATTGAAACAGAAGTTAGAAATAGACAAAGAAGATTAGTTGAGTTTAGGGAAAAAAGATATCCATCTTACAAGGTTGATGATTTTTCAGAGATCGTTCACTATAAAGCTTTGGATATAAAGATTCCTTTTGAATCTGCTGAATTTCCTCAGGTAAAATTAGAGAAAAAAATATTTGCCGGAAAGGTGGATATAAGGTGTAATGACCAGACAATCTATGGAGTTGCAATTAAATCTCATATGTCAGGTAAACATCAAGTTGTAGATTTTAAAAATCATGATTTCACTTTGAGACTTCTATTAGAAAATGATAGTGTCATGAAGTTCGCCTACAAAATTTCTGAAAATACAGTCAATATAAAGGGAAGAAATATTTATATATTCTTTAAAAATTTATTCAGCGGATTTGAACTAAATTTTAAAAATAAAAAAATCAGTGGAAATTTCAAGATTATTTCAAATGAATATGTAGAAAAATTAGATATAATTTTAGACACAATAGATAAATACCTCTCTATAAAGAAGCAGATAAAAACCAGAGACATTAATTTAAAGGAACTTCTAAAAAATACTAGAAGTTTACAGGTTTTATTTAGTTATTATAATAATACTCCTAAGCTAACATCTGGAAATATTACCATCAGAACCAATTTTTCAGGAGATATAAGTAAGACAGAAAAACTTGTATTAAGTTACCCTATCAGTATCAACTTTTTAGGGTTCACAAGATCCTTTATAGAATCAACAGAGATTATCGTAGACAGTTCAAACATAACTCATACAGAAGATCAATTGGAAATTCAAGCTTTCAATGCTGTTCAAAACACAACATATAAAGAGATTATACAATAAAAACAGAGGGTAATGATCATTTGATCATTACCCTCTTATAACTTATTCTTTTATTATCTCTATGGACTGAACTTCTAAATATTCAGGCCCTGAATCTACAGGATACCCATCCTTTAAAATTCCTCTTACCTCTACTTTTTCCCCCTCATACTCATCTAAATCAATTTTTTGACCACTTAGAGCAGTCAAGGGTTTCCCTGTATCATCTGATAAAACATGGGTACCATACATCCAAGTAGACATCTGGACAGCAGTTAAAACACCATCTCTCTTTACCCCTTCATCTTTAATTCTATTTGAGGTGCAGCCTCCTAATACCATTAAACATACACCTATTAAAATTAGTTTTTTCATAAAACCTCCATCTAATATTTATAAAAATAACTGCCACCTATAAATTCCTTTAATATGGAATTATCCGGAACCAATTCCTTATCTATCTCCCTGAAGTAACTCAAGAATTTTATGAGTCTTATAGCTTCCTCATAGTGCTGACTAGATGAGTCTATCTTCTTCAGTTCCTTTATTGCATACCTTTTTAACACTCCCAATTCATAGATTAAATTGGAGTTGAATATAGCATCTGCTTCCTCCTGGTATGGAAAAATATTTTTCCCCTCTCCCTTTCGTATAGAGTCCCACATATCCAAAGTACCATTGGCAGAAGTTCCACGAGATAGTGAATCCCTCACAATTCTCCTTAATTTCCTAACTTCACTGGTTGGGATCCTATTATGATCATCAATATTTAATGCAGTCAGACAGCTGATATATATTTTAAATTTATGTTTTTTTTCAATATGACTAGTCAACTTTTCATTCAGCCCATGAATTCCCTCAATCAAAAGAAGTCCATTTTCAGAAAGCTGAGTCTTGACTCCCTTGGTTTCCCTCTGGCCAGTATGAAAATTATATATGGGAATTTCTACTTCCTTTCCTGCAGTTAACTTAACCAAATGCTCATTCAATAAATTTAAGTCCAAACCATCTATAGATTCAAAATCTTTTTCCCCATTTTCATCTAAAGGGATATATTTTCTTCCTCTATAGTAGTTATCCAAGGATACCACTACTGGTTTTACTCCATTTGCCCTTAACTGAATAGCCAGCCTTTTGGTAAATGTAGTTTTCCCCGATGAAGAGGGTCCCGCTACCGTAACCAGTTTAATATCCTTACAGTTAGTTATCTCATCTGCTATATAAGCTAATTTTTTTTCATGCAATGCCTCGTTGACCCTGATTAACTCCCCGATATCATCCTCTTGGCTTACTTTATTTAGTGCTCCTACATCTGGAATACCCAAGATTTCACCCCATCTTTCGCTCTCACAAAATATCTTTGCTAATTTAGGGTGATCTACAGTTTTAGGAAGAGTGTATACTCCCTCTTTCACAGGAGCCTTTAAAATTATTCCATTATTATCCTCATATTTTAAAATATCAAATAAATTGATATAACCAGTACTGGGAAATAACCCGTTATGGAAAAAGTCATAAAATCCATCCATCTCATATAAACTTATATCATGATCAGGAGAGTATTCAACCAGTCTTGCTATATCTTCCCTACGATCAAAACATGAATTTTTAACAAATTTACAGCTTTTCATATCCTGTCTCTTTACAGGAATATCTGAATGTATTATCTCACTCATCCTCTCTTTGATCAACTGGACTTCCTCTTCTGTGATACTATTTTCCCTTATGATTTCTCCTAAAACCCCATTATTTAGTGAATGAAGTATCTTTACCTGGGAATTTGGAAACAGGTCATTTGTAGCTTTAATAAATATAAATTTTAATGTTGAAAAATATTTTAGGTTCATAGTTACCCCCTCCTCTAGTATAAATTACTTTGTTTTCTTAGGTAAGCTCGATCTCAGATTTTCTAAAAATTTATCTATGTGTTTAGGTTCGGCCTTCCTATATCCTAGGATATTTAAACTATGTTCTTTGCAGCTTATATGCAGTGGAAACTCTGGTCCTTTTTCTCCATCTATATCGGTACGGATCTCCTCAGCACAATCTATCCTGATATTATTAGTCCTAAAATAAGTTATCCCGTCATCGCTGTCTTCCAAGTGATTTCTAATTAAAAAATTTAAAAATGATTTAGCTGTATGTACTAGATCTGCTTTTACTATTATCACGTCTAACATCCCGTCATCTAACTCCGCTTTATATGCAATATTAATATTCCCGGCTGTTTTCCCGTTAAAAATAAATACTAAAAAAGCATCTCCTACATAAAAATATTCCTCTCCCTCTACAAATACCTTTAATTTCTTAAATTTTGGAAGTTCTTTGATTCCATTGATATAATAAGCCAGTTTCCCCATGGTATTTTTTAGGTTTGTAGGAGTATTTTGAGATACTTCCGTAAACAATCCAAAACTCAATACATTTATAAAAAACTTTCCATTGACGTATCCCAGATCAATCTTTTTTGATTTAGAATTTATTATCTGTTCACAGGCTTCCTTTAGAGTAGCTGGTATTCCTATACACTTAGCAAAATCATTGGCTGTCCCTGTGGGCAGGATACCAACCGGTAGATCTATTTTCTCTTTTTTCATCATATTGATACTATCACTGACAGATCCATCTCCGCCGGCCAGGAGAAGATGATCCCAGCTGCCATCATTCAAATCTGTAAAAGCATCTTCTAAAGAAGCCTCATAGGAGATTCTAAAGGGTATCAGCTGATATCCATGTTTTTGATATACTCCTATTATCGTATCTATCTCATTTATTATTTTATTATTCCCTGAAAAGGGGTTATATATTAACTTTACTTTTTTCACTTTATCACCTCTGTCCTTATGTTTACAAGCTTTCTCTTCTATAATTCTATTATACTACAAAAGATGAAAAAAAATAATAAGAATGGCTCAATTCTCCCTCTGAAAATTCCCATAAAAGAGTGGATAATGGTGTAAAGCTTTAAAATAATTATGTATTATAGCGTAACTTTAATTTTATAAGGTCAATCTTTCTTATACCTTCTTAGTTGATTACTTCCATTCCTCTAACTTTAACTTCCCTTCAGCTTTTTCTTCTATCCTTGCCAAAAGGTATATAAGATCAGAAAGTCTGTTTACATATTTTTTCACTTCCTCACTTATTTCTGCCTCATCTCCCAAGGATAATACTCTTCTTTCAGCTCTCCTTGCTACAGTTCTTGCTATATCCAGTTTAGCAGACTGCAACGTCATTCCCGGCACTATAAAACCTTTAAATTCAAACTCTTTTTCCAGCTCATGCACCATATCTGTGATATGATCCACATGATGCTTTTCAATCGGTTTACTGAACTCACCTACAGTAGCCAGACTTCCCCCGACCCTGAATAGATCATGCTGTATATCCTCTATTATCTCTTTTACCCTCTCTAGTTTTACATAATGCTTTGCTTCTCCAAGATGTGAATTCAGCTCATCTATTGTTCCATAGGCTTCTACCCTGGCATTATTCTTGGCTATTCTCTCTCCGCTCCAAAGAGATGTTTTTCCCTTATCTCCACCTTTAGTACTTATAGACATAAAACTCATTCCCCCTTTAGTATATTTTTTATCTCAATAAGTTTATACCGCACTTAGATAAATATCCTGTTATGAAAGGGTTTCTCTTGTCTGTAAAATCAATTTAAAAATAAAAAAGCTGCTCTATAAAGCAGCTTTTTTCTGTTCCAGTTTATGAATTTATTCTAAAATTTATATTATTAAAGCTATTCATACAATCCGTCCAGAGCTTCAGGTCCCTCTTTTGCCCTTATAAAGTGGCCTGCCATCATGGACGTTTTTATATCACCAATAAGAATAGCTCCCACTATTTTATTCTCCCTTACAAAGAATTTTCTATATATACCGTTTTTATTATATTTGTAGATAACTGCTCCATTCTCGTCTATCTTCCCTCCTGAAAACAGTGATATCCCTGTAACTTTAAGACGTACCTCAGGCAAGGTAGGGTTATAGCTGCGAATTTTAATACCAGTCATATTCCCCCCGGCTACTTCTCCCTGTTCCTTAGAAGGTGCCCAAAGTCCATAAAGAGTTCCCTTATATTCAGCAGCATCTCCGGCAGCAAAAATACCCTTTACATTAGTTTCCATATGTTCGTCCACGATAATTCCTCTATTAAAATCAATCCCTGCACTTTCACACAACTCCAGCCTTGGGATAATTCCTGCTGAAAGAACAATGCATCCTGTGTCAAAAATAGTCCCATCTTCAAACTCTATTCCCCTTACACTTTTATCACCTAAAACTCTTTTGACGGTCTTTCCTAATATAAATTTTATCTTCTTCTCCTCTAATGTCTTTTGTAATATTTCAGACCCTTCCCTGTCTAACTGTCTATGGAGCAGCCTGTCAGCTGATTCTATTACGGTAACATGTTTACCTGAGTTTACCAAAGAATTAGCAGCTTCTATTCCTAAAATCCCTCCTCCTAATACCACAACACGATCACATATCTCTATATGCCGTATTATCTCATCTGAATCACTAGCTCCACGAAATTTAAGAATCCCCTTCTTATCCATCCCTTCTATATTCGGGTAACGAGGTCTTGCTCCTGTAGCTAAGAGAAGTCTGTCATAGGTCATTACACTTCCATCTGAAAATTCTACTTTTTTATTTTCACTATCTATCCTGACAGCTTCCTTATTTAAAGTCACCTCTATCTCCTTATCATCGTAAAAAGCTTCTCCGTAAGCTATCAACTTTTCTATAGGAGTTTTTTTTGCAAGATATTCAATCAGCCTTATCCTGTAATAAAACGGCATAGGTGACTTAGTCACAACAGATATTTTCCCTGTTTCGTCATGTTCTCTGACAGAAATTGCAGCAGATATTCCTGCAATTCCATTTCCTAATATAAGATATTTCATAAATTCCCCCTTTTTTATTTTCATTTGATTATAGAATACAAATTTTATTAAAATTTTCCTTCTATAATCCCTTCAACCAACTATTTTATTCATGATCAAAGCTTCCAAATTTTCCTATGTTTTTAAAAAAATTCAGCTTGTAACCCTCTAAAATTTGACTTTTGAAGTATTGTGACGTATATACATTATAGCGAACACTTAACCTCGGTTTAAAGTTCTAGATAAAATTAAAAATTAAAATATTTTTAAATAAGAGATGAAATAAATATAGTAAATATTTTGGTAGGAGGAATGTAAATTGAATAGATTGCGTGAGATAGATAAGGTGTTGCACTCTATCCCTGAAATAGGTTTAAAAGAGTATAAAACTGCAGAGTTTATAAGAAAAAATTTAAGTAAAAATAATATTCCCTATGATATTTCAGCAGAAACAGGAACTTTAGTTTATTTTCAAGGGGAGGAATCGGAGATAACGGCTTTTAGAGCAGACATAGATGCACTTCCATTAGCAGATGATTCAAACCATCTCTCTCCGTCTTTAAATCCAGGTTTCTCCCATGCCTGCGGTCATTCAGGACACGCATCAGCTTTACTTGAAACGATTTTACGGGTAGATGAAAGGATAAAAAAAGGAATGAAACTAAAAAAATCTCTTTTATTTATCTTCCAGCCTGGTGAGGAAGGGGTAGGAGGAGCTAAATATATAATAAAAAGTGAGTCTTTTGAAAAATATAAGGATAGAATAAAGTGCTTTTTTGCAACCCATGTAAAACCAGATATATCTCAGGGTGTCATATCTATCAAGGAAGGGTATTTATCCGCTCAAAATGTAAACCTTAACTGGGATATTAAGGGGCAGGGGTGTCATGGTGCCTACCCTCATATGGGAATAGATATTGTAGTGGTGATATCTGATCTCATAGGTGCATATCAGACAATAAGGTCTAGAAATATTGATCCAGATGATATGTATATCTTGACTATAGGTAAATTTTTGACAGGATCTAAGGTAGACGGTAAGTTTGAACCTGGAGGAGCAAGAAATATTATACCAAATAATATAGAGTTAGAAGGTACAATAAGGATGTTTGATCCTAAGTATATAGAGGTCTCTAAAAAAAGAATGGAGTCTATAAACCGTGGATATGAAGAAGCCTATGGTATCAAAATTAATATGGATTTTCAACCAAACTACCCTCCTATGGTTAATGATTCTCAATTATATAAAGAGATAACTGAGACCTTAAAAAATTTGGATATTAAATATGAGGTCGCCAAAAAAATGACGGGATCGGAAGACTTTTCCTTCTATAGGGAGATCGCTCCTACTTTTATGTTTTTTACAGGAATCAGAGATGAAGAGAGGGGACATACTGCACCATTACACAGTCCTTTCTTTGGTTATGATTTTCAGGCATTGGAAACAATAATTAAAGTATATATGGGGATTATAGGTACAGAAGAAATATAACATAGTAATGATAAAAGCAGCCGAAATGGCTGCTTTTATTGATATAAACACTTATATAGTTTAGTGTAATTATTTTTTCAACTACCCCTTGAAATATCTGATTACTTTATAATCAACTAAATTGTTGTTATCCAGCCTGTCTTTCCCCTGACCAATTTTAACAACTTCAAAATTGCACTTTTCTTTTAGACTACCATGTGCCATGAGCCTTACGGGATTTTTAATCTCTGGTACTCTTTCCACTTCGGTAGCATAGACATTAGAAACCAGATCAAATAGATTTTTATCCTCTAAAAAATGAGAGTAAAGCATAGCTCCTCCAATTATCGAGATATTGTTGGTCTTACTTTCCCCTTTAATATACTCTTCTAAACCATCTAAATTTATAAATGTCAGATTTTCAATATATTTTTCACCTAAAATTTCTTTAGCATCTTCTGC